>NZ_RZSV01000051.1:0-31041 GCF_004023205.1 Mesorhizobium sp. M1A.F.Ca.IN.020.03.2.1
GCCGCAGTGCGCCGCAGCGATACGGTGGTGACCGGCGGCGGTTTCGTCGGCAAGGTGACCAAGGTGATCGACGACAATGAACTGGAGATCGACCTTGGCGGCGGGACCAAGGTGACGGCGCTGCGCTCGACGATCTCCGAGGTGCGCGTCAAGGGCGAGCCGGTGGCGAACCAGAACGCCAAGAAGTAATCACCACCTCGATGGCGGAACGCTGCCGCTTGTACGCCTGAACGGATAAGAACTAATGCTTTATTTCTCGCGCCTGAAGATGATCCTGATCTGGCTGGCCGTGGCCGTGACAGTGGTCCTCGCCGCGCCCAACCTGTTTCCGGCAAGCATGCTGGCGCAACTGCCGAGCTGGGTGCCGAAGCGGCAGATGACGCTCGGCCTCGACCTTCAGGGCGGCTCGCACATCCTGCTTGAAATGAATCAGAACGATCTGATCAAGGATAGGATGGAGACGACGCGCGACGAGATCAGGACGCTGCTGCGCGAGGCCAATCCCAAGATCAACTACACCGGCCTTTCCGGTTCCGGCCGCACCGTGCAGGTTCGCATCACGGACCAGGCTCAACTCGACCAGGCCAAGAAGGTCCTGAAACCGCTGACCGATCCGGTGGCGGCGGGACTGTTCAGCGGCGGCTCCATCCAGGAAATGTCGCTGGATGACTCCGAGCCCGGCCTGCTCAAATTCACGGTCACCGACGCCGGCCTGAAATACCGCACCTCAACGGCTCTGTCGCAGTCGATCGAAGTGGTCGAGCGCCGCGTCAACGAGCTCGGCACGACCGAGCCGATCGTGCAGCGGCAGGGCGACGACCGCATCCTTGTCCAGGTGCCGGGCCTGCAGGATCCGCAGCGGCTGAAGGAGATCCTCGGACAGACCGCCAAGCTGACCTTCCAGATGGTCGACCAGTCGATGCCTGTGCAGGATGCGCTGAAGGGCCGTCCGCCCGCAGGCTCTTCCGTCCTCTACTCGCAAGACGATCCGCCGGTCCCCTATCTCATCGAAAACCGCGTCATCGTTTCCGGCGAAAATCTGGTCGACGCGCAGGCGACCTACAATTCGCAGACCAACGAGCCGGTGGTTTCATTCCGTTTCGATTCCAAGGGAGCGACACGGTTCGGCCAGGCGACGGCGCAGAATGTCGGCAAGCTGTTCGCCATCGTCCTCGACAACCAAGTGATTTCGGCGCCGCAGATCCGTGAGCCGATCCTGGGCGGTACCGGGCAGATTTCCGGCAATTTCACCCCGCAGAGCGCCAATGACCTTGCCGTGCTGCTGCGCGCCGGCGCGCTGCCGGCAACGCTGACGGTCATCGAAGAGCGAACGGTCGGTCCAGGCCTCGGCCAGGATTCCATCCATGCCGGCAAGGTGGCGGGCGTGATCGGTTCGATCCTCGTCGTCGCCTTCATGTTCGTCGCATACGGCTTCCTCGGCTTCCTCGCCAACATCGCGCTGGCCGTCCACGTGGCGATGATCGTTGCGCTGCTGTCGCTGCTGGGCGCCACGCTCACTTTGCCCGGCATCGCCGGCATCGTGCTCACCATCGGCATGGCGGTGGACTCCAACGTTCTGATCTATGAACGCATTCGAGAGGAGCGGCGACTTGGCCGCTCGGTGATCCAGTCGATCGACACCGGCTTCGCCAAGGCGCTGGCAACGATCGTCGACTCCAATGTCACGTCGCTGATTGCCACCGTGGTGCTGTTCTGGCTGGGCACAGGACCGGTCAAGGGTTTCGCCATCACCTATGCGATCGGCATTCTGACCACCGTTTTCACCGCCTTCACCTTCACCCGCATGCTGGTGTCGATCTGGCTGCGCCGCGCCCGTCCGAAGGAATTGCCGCGCGCGCCGGTCACCTTCATTCCGCCCGGCACCAGGATCCCGTTCATGGGTATCCGCCGCTGGACGTTCGCTTTGTCCAGCATCTTGTCGATCCTGTCAGTTGTCGGGTTCCTCACCATCGACATCAATTACGGCATCGACTTCAAGGGCGGCTCGATGATCGAGGTGCAGTCCAAGCAGGGCGACGCCGATCTCGGTGACATCCGCAACAGGCTCTCCGAGCTCAACATCGGCGAGATCCAGGTGCAGCAGTTCGGCGCGCCGAACGACGTTCTGATCCGCGTCGGCACGCAGGACGCCGGCGAGAATGCCGAGCAGACCGTCATCGACAAGGTGCGCGGCGAACTGCAGGACCAGTATGACTTCCGCCGCGTGGAGGTGGTCGGACCGACGGTCTCCGGCGAGCTCGCCAAGCAAGGCACGATCGCCATGCTCATCGCGCTGGTCGGCATCCTGCTCTATGTGTGGTTCCGCTTCGAGTGGCAGTTCGCCGTCGGCGCCATCATCGCCACGGTGCACGATGTGGTGATGACCATCGGCTTCTTCGTCATAACCGGACTGGAATTCAACCAGTCGTCGCTCGCGGCGATCCTGACCATCATCGGCTACTCACTCAACGACACCATCGTCGTCTATGACCGCGTCCGCGAAGACTTAAGAAAATACAAAAAGATGCCGTTGCCGCAGCTGTTGAACAACGCCATCAACGAGACGCTGTCCAGAACCACGCTGACCTCGGTGACCACCATCCTTGCGCTGTTGGCACTGGTGCTGTTCGGCGGCGAGGTGATCCGCTCCTTCACGCTGGCGATGCTGTTCGGCGTGGTGTTCGGCACCTATTCGTCGATCTTCATCGCCGCGCCGCTGCTGATCCTCTTCAAGCTCAGGCCGCAGGCCGCAGCCGCCGAAGAGACCAAGCCGGCGAACGGCAAGGCCGTGGCGACCTGAAGCCGTCAGAGCCGGATGATCTCAGGTCGAGTCGAACTGAGATCTGGATCCGCTCTAAATCAAAGAGATAGAGCATAATGTCGTCCGAAAACCGCTCCACCCTTTTCGGCATCATGCTCTAGCCCCATGGCCAAAGGCATCGTCATCCGAGAGGCGCATTTCCCGGGCAGGGCGCCGGTCGAGGCCTATGGCAATGGCGGGTTCCGCTTTGCCGACATGTCGCATCGAGGCTCGCTGCTGTGCCTGCCGTCCGGTATCCATGGCTGGGAGCCGGCCGATCCGCTGGCGCTAAAAGCTTCGGACTTCGACAAGCTGTTCGCCCAGGCCGACAAGGTAGAAATCCTGCTGGTCGGCACCGGCAAGGATCTGCGGCCGCTGCCGGCTGCACTCCGCTCCGCGCTGAAAGAGGCCGGCATTTCGGCCGACCCGATGTCGACGGGCGCGGCCGTGCGCACCTACAACGTGCTGCTGGCCGAGGACCGTGCCGTGGCCGCAGCGCTGATCGCCGTCGATTGATGGCCGGCATGCCCAACATGGTCATGGATGCGGTGCGTGCCGCAGACCATGATCGCTATCTGTCCGCGCTCTACGCGCCCGCCGACAGGCGTGACGCGTTGCTTGCGCTCTATGCCTTCAATGCCGAGGTCGCCGGCGTTCGCGACCGCATCCACGAGCCGCTGCCGGGCGAGGTCCGGCTGCAATGGTGGCGCGATGTCCTCTTGGCCGAGGGCGAGGCGGAGACAGGTCATCCGACCGCCGACGCGCTGAGGGCGGCGATCGCCGCCAACCATCTGCCGAAGGCCGCTTTCGAGAACATGCTCGAAGCGCGTATCTTCGATCTCTACAACGATCCGATGCCGTCGCGGACCGACCTTGAGGGTTATTGCGGCGAGACGGCCGCGGCGATCATCCAGCTTGCGGCCATGGTGCTCGATCCGAATGCCGCGCCACGCTTTGCCGAACTGGCGGGCAGGGCGGGCTGCGCGCAGGCCATCACCGGCTTGCTGCTTTTGTTGCCGCTGCACCGTCGCCGTGGACAGTGCTTTATCCCCTCCGATATCCTGGCAGCCGCCGGCACCTCGCCGGAAGAGTTCGTCAAGGGCGACGGCGATGCTGCCGCGGAGCGCGCGGTCGGGGCGATGATCGCGCTGGCGCGAGAGCATCTCGGCGCTTTCGAGAAGGGCGCGTCGGCGCTCCCCGCGTCGCTGCGCCCCGCCTTCCTGCCGCTGGCGCTCACACATGCCTATCTCGACAGGATGGAAAAGCCGGGTCGGTCTCCACTCGGGGGCACTTCGACCCTCTCAACCCTGCGCCGGCACTGGCTGCTCTTGCGTCATGCCATGCATGGCTGGACGCCCCTTTGACGTAAACGTCAACCATGCTAGGGGTTCTGCGCGTGGACTCGCATCAGAGAAATGCGAGCCAGCGGAGGACCGCCTTTCCATGAGCCTGCCAGTTTTGGTCGTCCTTGTCGTGTTCGGCATCGCGCTGTCGGTGGCGGCCGTGCATTTCACCGGCGGTACGGCGACCGCGACGCTTGCCGGGGCTGAACACGCGCTCGCACGTTTTGCCGAAGACTTTCCAGACGAAAAGCCTGGGGCGGTCAGGCTGACATCGGACAGGCAAGCCGCCATCCTGGAACTCGACCCGCAGCGCTGCGGCATCGTCCAGAGCATCGGCGACTGTTTCCTAACCCGCATCGTCACGCCGCGGGATGTGCTCGCCCTGGTGCGGGAAGGTAATGTCTTGTCGCTGAAAATGGATGATTTCACCTGGAAAGGCGGGCGGTTTGCCCTCGCCGACGAGGCAGACGCGCTGACCGTGGCGGCGGTGCTGCTGAGGCACGATCAGATCCGAGAGGCGGCGTGATGGACGATTACAATTTCCCGCAGGTCACCCAGCTTGCCATCCCGTTCTTCGTCACGGCGATCCTGATCGAGCTCTGGCTGGTACGCACCGGCCGCGCCAAGGGATCGTTCGAGACGCGCGACACGCTGGCCAGCCTGATGATGGGGACGGGCAATGTCGTCGCCGGCCTGCTGCTCGGTGTCGTATCCTACTGGGCGCTGCTGTGGCTCTGGCAGTTCCGTTTCTTCAATCTCGGCCTGTCGATCTGGGTGTTTGTCGCCGCCTTCCTGCTCGATGATTTGCGTTACTATGTCTACCACCGCATCGCGCATCGGGTGCGCTGGGTTTGGGCCGAGCACGTCAACCATCATTCCAGCCAGCATTACAATCTCTCGACGGCGCTCCGGCAAAGCTGGACCGGTCTCTTCACCTTCATGTTCGTGCTGCAGGCGCCGCTGGTGCTGCTCGGCTTCCATCCGGCCGTCATTGCGTTCGTCTTCGGCTTCAACCTCGTCTGGCAGTTCTGGATCCACACCGAAACGATCGGCAAGATGTGGGGCTGGTTCGAATTCGTCTTCAACACGCCCTCGCACCACCGCGTCCACCACGCCACCAATCCGCGCTATCTGGACGCCAACTATGCCGGCACGCTGATCATCTGGGACCGCATGTTCGGCACTTTCGTTGCGGAACTGGACGAGGACCGGCCGCGCTACGGCATTGTCAAGAACATCGGCACCTTCAACCCGCTGAAGGTCGCCTTCCATGAATGGATCGGCATGTTCAAGGATGCGATGATGCCGGGACTGACGCTCGGCCAGCGTCTCAGCTATCTGATCCGGCCGCCAGGCTGGAGCCATGACGGCTCGCGCGATACGTCGGAGACGTTGAAGGCGGCCTATGTGCGGAGGAATCCGTCCGAAGCAGGAAAGCCGGGATTGCCGGCGGCGAGTGCCGAGCCGGCGGAGTAGCTATTCCGCTGCCTGCGCCTGCGAAGGCAGGCCCAGCCACACGCGACAATCGGCCAATGCGCGCGCCGTGATCGCGCGGCGCTTGGCAACGGTCTTGTCCTTGCCGCGCAGGCGCTTGCCTTCGGACTTTGGAGCCTCGACCGGCGGGAACAGGCCGAAATTGACGTTCATCGGCTGGAAGGAGCGCTTGCCCGGCTCGTCGTCGGAGACGATGTGGCCGCCGGTAATATGGTTGAGCAGCGCGCCGAAGGCCGTGGTCGACGGCGGCAGTGAGGCCGCCCGGCCGAGCCGTTCGGCCGCGGCGAAGCGGCCGGCGAGCAGGCCGATCGCGGCGCTTTCGACATAGCCTTCGCACCCGGTGATCTGGCCGGCAAAACGCAGGCCGGGGCGCGACTTCAGCTGCAGCGACGGATCGAGCAGCGTCGGCGAGTTGATATAAGTGTTGCGGTGCAGGCCGCCGAGGCGGGCGAATTCGGCATTCTCCAGTCCGGGAATGGTGCGGAAGATGCGGATCTGCTCGGCATGCTTCAGCTTGGTCTGGAAACCGACCATGTTGTAGAGCGTGCCCAGCGCATTGTCCTGGCGAAGCTGCACCACTGCATAGGCTTTGACCGACGGATTGTGGACGTTGGTCAGCCCCATCGGCTTCATCGGCCCGTAGCGCAGCGTCTCGACGCCGCGCTCGGCCATCACCTCGATCGGCAGGCAGCCGTCGAAATAGGGCGTGCCTTCCCACTGCTTGAACTCGGTCTTTTGGCCCTCCAGCAACGCCGCCACGAAGGCGAGATATTGCTCCTTGTCCATCGGGCAGTTGATGTAGTCCTTACCGGTGCCGCCGGGGCCAACTTTGTCGTAGCGCGACTGGTACCAGCAGGTGTTCATGTCGATGGTGTCGAAATGGACGATCGGCGCGATGGCGTCGAAAAAGGCGAGCGCATCGGCGCCGGTTGCTTCGGCAATCGACTGCGCAAGCGAAGGCGCGGTCAGCGGACCGGTGGCGATGATCGCTTGGTCCCAATCCGCCGGCGGAAGTCCAGGCACTTCCTCGCGCTGGATGGCAATCAGCGGATGCGCTTCGATTTTTGCGGTTACTGCCTCGGAAAAACCGTCGCGGTCGACGGCTAAAGCGCCGCCGGCCGGGACCTGGTGCGCGTCGCCGGCGCTCATGATCAGCGAGCCGGCGAGCCGCATTTCGGCATGGAGCAAGCCAACCGCATTGGTCTCGGCGTCGTCCGAGCGGAACGAGTTGGAGCAGACGAGCTCGGCGAGCCCGTCGGTCTTGTGCGCGTCGGTGCCGCGCACCGGGCGCATCTCGTGCAGCACGACCGGCACGCCGGCTTCTGCGATCTGCCATGCGGCTTCGGAGCCGGCGAGGCCGCCGCCGATGACGTGAACGGGATCTTTGCTCATGAGCGCCGAGATAGTCGCTTGGCGCGGCGAATGCAATTGCCGGCTTCGAGGGGCCGACTACCTCCAAAACAACAACACCCGCCGGGGGAGGAGGTCCGGCGGGTGTCGTTTTGGGGGTCGATCCTCGGGAGGAGGTGAAGATCGACCATATTCGTCATTGCCGGGGAGGAGGTCGGCTTTGACGAAATTCCTTCCGCCAATTGAAGGGGCGGATCCTTTCGGAGAACAACGCCCGCCGGGGGAGGAGGTCCGGCGGGCGCCGTTTCGGTGGTCAACCTTCGGGAGGAGGTAAAGGCTGACCGTATCCGTCAGGGTCGGGGAGGAGGTCGACCCTGGCGAGATTCCTTGTCAAACCGCCTTGCGGGCGATCATCTTGATCTCGTCGCGAACGATGCCGAGATCATTGAGCTGGCGGTTCGAAAGCCGACCCAGCTCAGAAACCGTCTCGCGATAAACGCGCCAGTTACGGTAGCTGCGGATCAGGTTCATTGTCTTGCTCTTCTCAAAAACTGGTTCGGACCATTCGCGGTCCGAAGCGGATTAGACCGCCTTGCGAGCGACGTAGTGGATGTCGCTGCGGCTGATGCCGAGGTCGGTCAGTTCACGGTTCGACAGGCGGCTCAGCTCGGAAACGGTGTCCCGGTAGCGGCGCCAGTTGCGGTAGTTGCGGATCAGGTTCATGGTAGTGCTCGTTTCGTCTTTGGTTCGGATCATTCCGTTTGTGTACGAACGGAAAATAGGCAGGGTCATATCGGTTTAAAAGTACCATTGGTGCATGGCAGCAATGCAAATTGTGCAATGCAACATTAACGGCGATTCACGCTTGCGCCATAAGGAAGACCGAATCGGAAAATGCCGTTGCGTCAACGATTTGCGGCGCGAGGTAGTAAAAATGGCCAAGCTCGGGGGAACGGATGGCGGGCTATGCGACGAAGGTGAGGGCCGATATCGCCCGCTGGCGGGCGG
This sequence comes from Mesorhizobium sp. M1A.F.Ca.IN.020.03.2.1, assembly GCF_004023205.1. Classification (NCBI taxonomy): domain Bacteria; kingdom Pseudomonadati; phylum Pseudomonadota; class Alphaproteobacteria; order Hyphomicrobiales; family Phyllobacteriaceae; genus Mesorhizobium; species Mesorhizobium sp. M1A.F.Ca.IN.020.03.2.1. The sequence goes on from NZ_RZSV01000051.1 coordinate 7,996, forward strand.
CGGGCCTGATCGACGCGCCGACGGCGGACGCATTGACGCGTGACGTTGCCGCCAACGATCGCGCCTCGCTGAGCTTCGGCTCTATCCTGGCCATGATGGCGGCGTTACTGTTCGGTGCCGCGATCCTGATCTTCGTCGCCGCCAACTGGGAAGCCATTCCGCGCCTGGCGCGTGTGACGGCGCTGTTTGCTGTCATCCTCGGCGGTTATGTCGCTGGCGCCGTTCTGAAGACACGCGACCATGCGGCGATCGGTGAGGCGCTATGGATCATCGCCGCCGCGGCCTTTGGCGGGTCAATCGCGCTGATCGGTCAGATGTATCATCTGTCGGGCGACGAGGCTTCGGCATTGCTGACGTGGTGCGCCGGCACGGCGCTGGCGGCGGTCGCATTGCGCTCGAACCCGCTCACCGTCGCCTCCGTCGGCATCGCCGATGCCTGGCTGTTCCTTAAATGGGGAGGATTTTTCCGCCGGGCCGAGTTCCCGCATCTCTTCGCCGCTATCGTGCTGGTGCTGTTCGCCATTTCATTCTGGACACGCAGCCAGGCGGCGCGGCACGTCATCATCCTTTCGATCGTATTCTATCTCCTGCTGCTGGCGATCGACCACAACACGCTCCAGGTCGCGATTCCGCTCGTGCTCGTCTCGATGCTGCTGTTCGCGGCAGCGATCTTTGTCGCCGAACCCGTCGACAGCGTCGTGCAACTCGGCGGCAGGCTGCCATTGCATGCGCTCATCGGCTTTCTTGCCGGCCTCGCAATGGTCCAGTTCGAACTGGCCGATGAGGCGAGCTACAACAGCGGCTTTGCCATTGCCTCGGCAGCCGCGCTTGCCGGCATCGTCGCGGCGATCATGCTCGGCGGCCGTGAAAGCAGAGGCTTGCGCTGGGTGGCGTATGCCGGCTTTGCCTTCGAGCTCGCCATTATCTATGTGGTGATGTTGCAGTCGATGCTCGACACGGCGGGCTTCTTCCTGTCCGCGGCCGTGCTGCTGGGAATACTGGCGCTGGTCATCATCCGCGTTGAAAAACGAATGAAGACGCCCGCCGGAGGAGCAGCGGCATGAGCGGCAAAAGACTGATCATCGCGGCGCTGGTGACGGCGCTTGTCCAAATCGGCTTGCTGGGCTGGATCATCGCCGGACGCGCGGCGATCCTGCGCAACGGCAAGGAGGTCCTGCTCAAGGTTGAGCCCGTTGACCCGCGCGATCTTCTGCGCGGCGATTATATTTCGCTTGGCTATGACATCTCGCGCATCCCGGTGAAGCTTATCGCCAACATTCCGCCGGGCAAGTTCACCAGCAATGACTCCGAGATCGTCGTCAGGTTGAAGAAGGCTGTGGACGGCTACTGGCAGCCGAGCGCGGCATGGTTCGATCAGGCGCCGGCGCCTGCCGCTTCCGATGAGGCCGACATTGTCGGGCATGTAGCGGATGGCTGGGATCTGCGCTCACCCGAGATGACGATCACGCCGGAATACGGGATCGAGCGTTTCTACCTGCCGGAGGGCAAGGGGATGGCGATCCAGAACGACATGCGCGTGCGGCCGTTCGGCGTCAAGCTGGCGCTCTCCGCCAATGGCAAGGCGCAGATCAAGGCGCTCATGGACGGCGACAAGACGCTGTTCGAGGAGCCGCTTTATTAGTGTGTTCGGGCCTGGGCGTCAGCGCGACGGTCCGCGTTAACGACGGTCCTGGTTATGGACATCGCCCGTCTCGGCGATGATTTTGGGATAGGGACCGATCGATATCGTATAGCTGAAGTCCGCTACGCCTTTCTCCTGCTTGTGTGTCGAGGGGCTGCGCACAATCCAGTCGTAGATGCCTGAGACCTTGCAGCGATCGTTGGCGCAGCTGACCGCAATGCTGTCATTGCGGACGTTGTATCCGCGTTCAGGCCATCGCTGGTAATAGCTCCTCTTGTCCTCAATGATCGAACTTAGGTTCGTCAACTTGCCATGATAGTCGACCGTGGGAGCGTAGGACGCCTGAGCCTGAGCAAGAGCGAAATCGTTGTTATCGCCATGATGCTCGATGAGGTCCCTGACGAAGGTGACCGCAACGCTTTCCGGCTGTTGCCTGGCGTCGGGCGCAGGAGCGGACACGGACGCAGGATCCGGCGTCGTTGATACCTGCAATGCATCTGCTTGCGGCTGGTTCGCTGCGGCATTGGTCACACGCAACTCTGCCATTTCGCTGGCCGACAGGTACCGTATGTCATGCTTGTCATAGCTCGAAGCCAATTCCATCAGCTTGGGATCCGCTCCCATCTCGATCACATAGGATATGATTGCGGCCGTGCCGAACTGGAAACGGGCCTCCGCGTCTTCATTTGACATCCCGTCGGCCGGTTTGAGGGACGGCCGATGAACGCCGATGGAACCTGGTTCGGCAACGCGGTGGACGCCGCCCAGGAAGGCCAGTGAGCAGGCTGAGGCGCACTGCAATTGGCGAAGCTGAAAAGTATCCAACCCCGCCGCGCGGATCAGTCGCCCCAAGCGAATCGCACTGCCGACGTTGCCGCCGCGGGAGTTGAATACGATCATCCTGGCCCTGCTGCTCGCAACCGCGTTGCTGAAGGCGTTCAGGGGTTCATTGGCGCCAAACTCACCGGATACAAGAAGCATTGGCTGCTGGCCCGGAGAGGAAACCGAAGTGTACTCCAAGGCCTCAACGTGACATGTCGCTGCCGCGACAGCCGACCCAGCCGCCAGAACCAGAGAAACTAGGCGCACAAGCTGACAGAGCCCCAACCTGCCTGTTGCTGCGACTAAGAACCTGTTGACGCGCTATTTCAAGGGAATTGCACACGAAAAAGCGGATTGTCTGCTCGAGCCTTGCGTGCGCCGCCAGAAGTTGATGGCTCCGGTCCTTCCTTGCAAAGGTTCGGGGACACGCTTCGCTCTGACGACCATAGGGTGACCTACACCACCTGGAAGCTCGCCAAGGCGAAGGGTGGTGCGGATGAAGGGACTCGAACCCCCACGCCTTTCGGCACTGGAACCTAAATCCAGGGCGTCTACCAATTCCGCCACATCCGCGTTCCCCGGCAATCCCATGTAGCCATCATTCTGTCAATGTCGCGGTCCAAGTCACCGTCATTCTCGTAATCGCGAAGATGGTTGAAAATTAGCCTAGCCTGTGACAAAAGGCGTGTCGAATGTGACGGGACGCGACTATCCGCTTCTGCCGAATGTAAGAAGAAGTAGGAAAAACAAAGACTTCTTCACATTTTGGAAGCGCAGTTCAGGAGAGTTTGAGCCGCATTGGCGGTCAAATCACCAGGTTCCGTACCAAAGCCATTTCCGGCAAGAATATACCGGCAGGCTGTAAACGGCTAAGGACCGTTTGGCAGCCTCGTTGGTGAAAACAAAGGTTTTAGGATGCAGGTCACCGAAACGCTCAACTCCGGTCTCAAGCGCGAGATCAAGATCACCGTGCCGGCCGGTGACATGGAAGCCAAGCTGATGGCGCGGCTGAACGACGCCCGCGGCAAGGTGCGGATCAACGGTTTCCGCCCGGGCAAGGTGCCGGTGCAGCACCTGCGCAAGATGTACGGCAAGTCGTTCATGGCCGAGGTGGTCAACGAGATCCTCAACGACTCGACCCGCTCGATCATCTCGGGCCGCGGCGAAAAGGCCGCCATGCAGCCTGAAGTCATCATGACCGAGGACGAGAAGGAGGCGGAGAAGATCCTGGCTGGCGGCGCCGACTTCGAGTTCCGCCTCAATTACGAGGTCATCCCGGCCATCGAGGTCAAGGATTTCTCCGACATCAAGGTGACGCGTCAGGTTTACGACGTGCCGGAATCGGAGGTCGACGACCAGGTGAAGCGGGTCGCTGAATCGGCTCGCAGCTACGAGCCCAAGGAGGGCAAGGCCGCCGAAGGCGATCGCGTGAGCATCGATTATGTCGGCAAGATCGGCGGCGAGGCGTTCGCCGGCGGCGCCGGCACCGACCAGCCGCTGGTGCTGGGCTCGAAAGAGTTCATCCCGGGCTTCGAGGACCAACTGGTCGGCACCAAGGCGGGCGATGAGAAGCAGGTCACGGTGACCTTCCCGGAGAACTACCAGGCAGCGCATCTGGCCGGCAAGGAAGCCACCTTCGACGTCACCGTCAAGGAAGTGGCCAAGCCCGGCGCGCTCGAGATCAATGACGAGACGGCCAAGAACCTTGGCCTGGAATCGCTGGAGCGCCTGCGCGAGATCGTGCGCGGCCAGATCGAGAACCAGTTCGGTTCCATGACCCGCCAGAAGGTGAAGCGCCAGCTCCTCGACCAGCTCGATGCCGCCTATTCCTTCGAGGCGCCGTCGAAGCTCGTCGAGGCCGAGTTCAACAACATCTGGGCGCAGGTCAACCGCGACCTCGAAGCCGCCGGCCGTACCTTTGCCGACGAAGAAACGACGGAGGAAGAGGCGCGCGCCGAATATATGCGCCTGGCCGAACGTCGCGTGCGTCTCGGCTTGGTTCTTGCCGAGATCGGCGAGAAGGCCGGGGTCACCGTGTCGGACGATGAACTGCAGCGCGGCCTGTTCGAGCAGGTTCGCCGCTTCCCGGCCAACCAGCAGCAGGAAGCTTTCGAGTTCTACCGCAGCAACCCCGAGGCGATCAATTCGCTCCGCGCGCCGATGTTCGAGGAAAAGGTCGTCGACTATTTGCTGGGCCAGATTTCGGTCGAGGACGTGAAGGTCAGCAAGGAAGAGCTGATGGCGGACGACGAGGAGGCCGAGAGCGCCAGCAAGGCGAAGCCGGCGAAGAAGGCTTCCTCCAAGAAAGCCGAGGCCAAGGCCGGCGAAGCAGCCGGTGAGGCGGAAGAGCCCAAGAAGAAGGCCGCGCCGAAGAAGAAGGCCGCCAAGGACGCCGAGTAAACCCGGCGATAAGCTGATTTCGAAAGGCCGCCCACGAGGCGGCCTTTTTCGTTCATGTTCTCCGTTGTTGCTGCGGGGCAACACCACCCGCTTCAGATGAATGCACGCTGCTGGCGATACCGAACATTGATGATTATCTGCTCGATATCACATTGCGCAGGGTCGTTTGGAGGCGTCGGTGGGTGTGGCATTCACGATGAGGGGCGTGGTCGTTACCGCGGCGCTCTTGCTTGCCGCGGCCGGTGTGGCAGAGGCCGGACCCGATCTCGGCAACTGGCGCGTCGACGCCGGCAACGACGGCCAGGTCACTGCGTCGCTATACGCCACCAACAAGCTGATCACCGGCGGCGGCGCGCTGGGCTACAGTCCGGTGCTGACGCTGGCTTGTCGACCGGGCGGCGAACCGCGTTGGAGCGAATGGCTGCAACTCAACGATTCAGTCTCCGCCAGCCGCAAGATCACCATGTCGGTCATGGTCGATGGCGGCGGCAAGTTCGATGAAAGCTGGTCTGTCGGCCCACGCGGTAAAATGCTGGTCAGGGACGGAGCCGATGGCATCAAGCGGCTGGTTTCGGCGAGCCGGCTGTTGCTGTCATGGCGTTTCGGCCTGCTGTCGGGACGCGGCGAGGCCGACTTCGAACTCGCCGGACTGTCCGAGGCGATCGGACAGATGGCTGCAAGCTGCAATACCGATCCGCCGTGACTCTCAGCACACGGCCTAAGGCGCGTCGCGAGGAGCCGGACTCAGGCGACGCGCTTTAGGTCCGTGTTTTGATGCATGTCGTTCTGCCAGAACCGCTGCGCAGCTTGGGCGACGTGCACCTTCGCACAAATTGCCGTTTCTACCCATTGGATTGATACTGTGGTATGTAGATGCCGCAATTCCATTGGTGGGACCACGGATATTCCGCTGTACCGTGCAGGCCGCCCCAGCGCAGCTGGCGTGGTGCGCATCGTCCGGCGCAGATGACGATCGATCAGGGAGGAATGCCATGCGCGCAATCGCACTTTTCATCGCCTCGGCGGCCACGATCTTCATTGCAAGCCCTTCGCGGGCGCAGGATGCAGCCGCAGGCGAGAAGGTCTTCACCAAGTGCAAGGTCTGCCACATTGCAGACCAGGGCCAGAACAAGGTCGGCCCATCTCTGCACGGCGTCATCGGGCGCACGGCGGGCACGCATCCCGGTTTCACTTTTTCCCCTGCTATGATCGAGGCCGGAAAATCCGGCATCAAATGGGATGAGCCCACGCTGACGAAGTATCTTCAAGACCCCAGGGGCATGATCAAAGGGACGAAGATGGTGTTTCCCGGCCTCAAGAACGATCAGGACGTAGCCAACGTCATCGCTTACCTGAAACAGTTTTCGAAGTAAGCGGGCCCTTCCAGGCTTCTTTCGGTGGCGCCGGCTCGCCCCGACCGAAGGCGGCCGGCATGACGCTGCTGAAGTGTGGCCGCCGGCGCCGTCATGCAGGCAGCGCAAAAAATCCCAGCACCAACAGAATGGCTATGCCAAGGCCGAGTATGAGAAGCGTTCGCGTGTCCATGACGTTCGCCTTCGACCAGGCGCATGACCCGGAAATCGGGAAAGGATCACGGCCAATCAAAGTGATCCAGCCTCCTTTGCGCGTCCCGGAGCCCTGCGTTGTAGCTGTATAAGAATACCGCAAAAAAACCTCTCGAACCAGCGTGCAGCTCTGGCCGGCCACCGCACCCTCGTTCCAATGAAAAGAGACAAATCGGGCGCAATGGAGTATGTTGGCTGCCGGTGCAGGTCGCGGTTTTGCGTGGCCAACATGCAGAGCGGTAGCACCGCGAATCCGCGACCTTGCCGGACCCTGGTCTGGAGGAATGGTCATGGCAAGCTTTCACGTCATTGCAGGCGCTAGCGAAACGCTCGAGCATACCAGAGTGAGAAAGATCGGCATTTCCGATCTTTTCGACGCGCTCAGGCGCGGTGTCGACGATTTCATGGTGAAACCCTCGCACATCGTGTTTCTGTGCATGATCTATCCGCTCGTCGGTGTGGTGCTTGCTACCTGGACATCGGGAGCGAACGCGCTGCCACTGCTGTTTCCGCTGGTGTCCGGTTTTGCGCTGATCGGCCCATTCGCGGCGATCGGTCTTTACGAGATCAGCCGCAGACGGGAAGCCGGGCTCGATGCCTCGTGGCGCCATGCCTTCGAGGTCAGGAACTCCCCGGCGCTGCCGGCCATCGCCGCGGTCGGGATCATGCTGTTCGCGATCTTCATAGCGTGGCTTTTGACCGCCAAAATCTTCTACGAGCAGCTGTTCGGTCCCGCGCCCCCGGCATCGCTGTCCAGCTTCATCGCTGAGATATTCGCCACCGGGCGCGGTTGGACCCTGATCGTGCTGGGTCACGCCATCGGATTCGTCTTCGCCGTGGTCGTGTTGTGCACCACCGTGGTGGCTTTTCCGCTGCTGCTTGATCGCGATGTCGGCGCCTACGAAGCCATTCACACTTCGGTACGCGTAGTGCTGGCGAACCCCATCGTAATGGCCGTCTGGGGACTGATCGTCGCCGTTGGGCTGATCGTCGGTTCGCTGCCGGTGTTCGCGGGGCTGGCGGTTGTGCTGCCAGTCCTCGGCCATGCCACCTGGCACGTGTATCGTAAGGTCGTGGAAGCGCCGGCCGCCGCCCCAAGACCGGCGAACTAGCAAACCCTGTCGAGCACGGGCTGGAGTGCCGGTGCTCTCACAGGGCCGGGTGGCTGAAGCGTGCCCGACGCGCGCCTGTGGTCAGGTCGCGGAAATCCTTGCCGCTGATATGCACAAGGGTCTTGTGGTCGCCGCCCTCGAAGTAGATATCGGCGGCGTCGCCGAGGCTTTCGTCCAAAATGACCGGCACGTCATAGGCCGCGCCGATCGGCGGTACGGCGCCGATATCGCAATCGTCGAAGAGCGAGACCACCTCGTCCTCGGAAGCGAGCCCGAGGCGCTTGTCCATGACGTCCTGGAGCTTGGCGAGTTCGATCCTGTGGGTGCTTGGGACCACGGCCAGCGCATAGCCGAGCTCGTGGTGAACGACCACGGACTTGGCCATCATGCTGCCGGGCACGTGGGCGGCAATGGCGGCCTGCCTGCTGGTTGCAGTCCGATGATGCGCGACGGTGTCGTACGGGATTCCCTTGCCGTCTATGAAATTCCTCAGTCTGTTCGCTATCGTCATTTTCCGCGTCCTTTGCTTGAGTTCACGACGCATATCAAAACCAAACCGCCGGTTGTTTCGAGGCACCGGCCATTTCGGGCTGATTAGGCTGCGGTTTATCCGAACCGCGCGTCAGGGGCCGGGCCCGAAAAACGCGATGCGGGTCAGCAGCGTATAGTCGGCCTCGAAGACCATCATCGCCACGAAGACCAGCACCAATATCGGCGGCAGGATGATCGCATACATCATCGCCAACCGTTCCCAGGCCATGTGCATGAAGACGGCCACGATCAGTCCTGCCTTGAGCATCATGAAAATCAGGATCAGCGACCATCTGAGATAGCCGTGCAGGCCGAAATAGTCGACCATATAGGAGCAGGCGCTGAGTATGAACAGCCACACCCAGACCACCAGATAGAGCTTGATCGGGTGTTCCTGATGCGTGTCCGATTTGCCGGCGGTCGCTGCATCGTGGGTGGAGTGCAGCGCCTGTTGTCCGAGACCGTTTGCGGTTGCTTCAGCCATTTCGTCCTCTCAGCAAAGCCTGCCTCTCACCAAAGATAGAAGAAGGCGAAGATGAACACCCAGACCAGATCGACGAAGTGCCAGTAGAGTCCCATGATCTCGACATTCTCGTAGTGGCCCCGGCGACTGGTGAAAAACCCTGGACGCCCGATGTCGTAATCGCCGCGCCAGACTTTTCGCGCCACGATGATCAGGAAGATGACCCCGATCGTGACGTGCGTGCCGTGGAAGCCGGTGATCATGAAAAAGCATGAGCCGAATTGCGCGGCTCCCCAGGGATTGCCCCAGGGCCGCACTCCTTCGGTGATGAGCTTGGTCCATTCGAAGGCTTGCATGCCGACGAAGGTTGCGCCGAGCGCGGCGGTCAAAAGCATCAGGATCGCGGTTTTGCGGCGATCGCGGCGGTAGCCGAAATTGACCGCCATGGCCATGGTGCCGCTGCTGGAGATCAGCACGAAGGTCATGATGGCGATCAGGATCAGCGGGACCTCCGACCCGCCGATGTGCAGCGCGAAGACCTTGCTTGGGTTGGGCCACGGCACGCGCGTCGACATGCGGGCGGTCATGTAGGAGAGCAGGAAGCAGCCGAAGATGAAGGTGTCGCTGAGCAGGAAGATCCACATCATGGCCTTGCCCCAGGACACGTTCTTGAACGCGCGCTGATCCGAGGCCCAGTCGGTGGCAATCCCGCGCCAGCCCTGGGGGCGATCCAACTGGCTGCTATCCGTCAGTGTCGTCTCGGCCATCGCCAGTCTCCTAGGTCAGCAGCCGTTGGCAAATGCTCACGAATGTCGCCGCCCAGCCGGCCAGGACGGCGAAAATGCCGAGCCAGACGAAAAGCAGGAAATGCCAGTACATCGCGCAGAGCTCGATCCCGAGGCGAAGCCGCTGCGGCCGGGGGCCCGTCCAGGCGCCGATGCTCGTCCTGCCAAGGCCGACCAGCCCGCCCAGTATGTGCAGGCCGTGCATGGCGGTGATCAGATAGAAGAAGCTGTTGGCCGGGTTGGAGTCCAGCAGGTAGCCGTCATCGGTCAGCTGCCGCCACGCGATCAGTTGGCCGATCAGGAAGGCGAGGGCGGTCAGCCCGGCCGTCGCAAGACCGAGCCTGACCATGTCCGTCTGGCCTCTGCGCGCCGCGATCACGGCGCATTGCAGCGCAACGCTGCTCAGCACCAGCACGCCGGTGTTCAGCCAGAGCAGGCGCGGCAGCGGCAGAGGCCGCCAGTCCGGCAGACCCATGCGCATGAAATAGGCGCTGGTGAACAGCGAAAACAGGCAGCCGACGACCGTGAGGAAGACACCGAGGCCGATCTTGGCGGTGGGCAGGGCCGATCGCTCGAGGCCGACGAAATCCCCGGCCAAGCCTTGCTCGAGCCACGGCTTCGCGGTCAGCCGCTGGTGCGAAAGCCACCATCCGGCAAAGCCGGCGATCACCAGCAGGAAGACCAGGATGACGCTCATGCCGGCTCCCTCGATGGGATGAAGGAGCCCGGCACGTTCTGCGGAATGAAATCCTCCTTCGCGCCCGGCACGCTGTAGTCATAGGCCCAACGATAGACGATCGGCAGTTCCTTGCCGAAATTGCCGTGCGCCGGCGGCGTCTGCGGCGTCTGCCACTCGAGCGTCGTTGCCCGCCACGGATTGCCGCCGGCCTCACGGCCGTGACGGATGCTCCAGATCAGGTTGAACAGGAACACCATCTGGGCGAAGCCGACCAAGAAGGCCATGATGCTGATGAACGAATTCAGATGATGGGCCGACTCCGTCATGATCGTCATGTCGGTCAGTTCGGCGTAGCGGCGCGGTACACCAATCAGGCCGATATAGTGCATGGGGAAGAAGATCAGGTAGGCGCCGAGGAAGGTGACCCAGAAGTGAAACTGGCCGAGCGCCTCGTCCAGCATCCGTCCGGTGACCTTCGGATACCAGTGATAGATCGCGCCGAAGATCACCAGGATCGGGGCGACACCCATCACCATGTGGAAATGGGCAACGACGAACATCGTGTCCGACAGGGGAACGTCGACGACGACATTGCCGAGGAACAGCCCCGTCAAACCGCCATTGACGAAGGTGACGATGAAGGCGAGCGCGAAAAGCATTGGTATCGAGAGATGGATGTCGCCGCGCCACAGGGTCAGCACCCAGTTATAGACCTTGATGGCGGTCGGAACGGCTATGATCAACGTCGTCGTGGCGAAGAAGAAGCCGAAATAGGGGTGCATGCCGCTGACATACATGTGGTGCGCCCAGACCACGAAGCTCAGCGCGCCGATGGCGATGATCGCCCAGACCATCATTCGGTAGCCGAAGATGTTCTTGCGCGCGTGCGTGCTGATGAGGTCGGACACGATGCCGAAGGCCGGCAGGGCCACGATGTAGACTTCCGGATGGCCGAAGAACCAGAACAGATGCTGAAACAGGATCGGGCTGCCGCCACTGTGCTGCAACTGTTGGCCCATCTCGACGATCGCCGGCATGAAGAAGGAGGTGCCGAGCGCGCGGTCGAGCAGCATCATCACACAAGCAACGAACAGCGCCGGGAAGGCGAGCAGAGCCATGACGGTGGCGGTGAAGATGCCCCATACGGTGAGCGGCAGGCGCATCAAGGTCATACCCCGCGTGCGGCCCTGCAGCACCGTCACAACATAGTTCAAGCCACCCATGGTGAAGCCGATGATGAACAGGATGAGCGAAGAGAGCATCAGGATGATGCCCCAGTCCTGGCCACCCGGCGTGCCGGTCATGATCGCCTGCGGTGGGTAGAGCGTCCAGCCGGCGCCGGTCGGTCCGCCGGGCGCAAAGAAGCTTGCGACGAGAACGAGCACCGCCAACAGGTAGACCCAGTAGCTCAGCATGTTGACATAGGGGAAGACCATGTCGCGGGCGCCGACCATCAGCGGGATGAGATAGTTGCCGAAGCCGCCGAGGAAGAGTGCGGTGAGCAGGTAGATCACCATGATCATGCCGTGCATGGTGATGAACTGGTAGTAGGCCTCCGGAGTAATGAAATCGAACGTGCCGGGGAAGCCGAGCTGCAGGCGCATCAGCCAGGACAGGAACAGCGCTACAAAGCCGATCGCCGTTGCCGTTGCCGAATACTGGATCGCTATGACCTTGGCGTCCTGCGAGAAGACGTATTTCGTCCACCAACTGTGCGGATGGTACAGTTCCATTTCCCCGACTTCGGCGGGGGGAACGGCATCTGCGGGTGTGACGTCGACCATGGGAGCACCTCCCTGTTCAGCGGGCCTCGACAGTTTCGACTTTTGCCTCGACGTCCAAAGCGGACGCCATTGTCTTTCCTGGCAGCGGGTTCGCCGAGCCCGTTTGCTGAGGCGCCGACAGTTGCGCAAAAGTCTGCTGCTGCCCGAGCCAGGTCAGGTAATCCTGCTCGGTGTCGACCATCACCATGCCATGCATCAGCGGATGTCCCTGGCCGCAGAGCTCGGCGCACAGGACCTGGAAGGTTCCGGTCCTTGTTGGAGTGAACCAGAAATAGGTGACCGATCCCGGGATCATGTCCATCTTGGCGCGGAATTCCGGGATGTAGAAATCATGCAGCACGTCGATCGAACGCAGCAGCATCTTGACCGGTTTGCCGACCGGCAAGTGCAGGTCCGCCGCCTCGACCACGACGTCGTCCTGGCCGTTGGGATCCTTTGGGGCGATGCCTAGCGGGTTCTCAGCGGCTACTTCACGGGTGTCCGAAGTGCCGAGCTTGCCGTCCTTGCCTGGCAGGCGATAGCTCCACTGCCATTGCTGAGCAACGACCTCGATTTCGGTCGCATCGCTCGGCACGTTGACGAAGCGGCTCCAGACGAACAGGCCGGGAACGAGCAAGGCGGTGACGCCGATCGCAGTGACGATCGTCAGCCACCATTCGAGACGCTTGTTCTCCGGTTCGTATACCGCGCGATTGCCTTCGCGATGGCGAAAGCGGAACACGCAATACGCCATGAAGAGCACAACGGCGGCAAAAACGACGCCGGTGATCCAGAAGCTGATGATGATGGTGTGGTCGATATAGTCCCAGTTCGAGGCAATCGGCGTCCACCACCATGGGCTCAGGAAGTGGAACAACACCGAGCCCACGACGATCAAAACGAGTACAAGCGCGATGGCCATGTCCCGTCCTCCGGTATTTCATGGGAGCGCGAAGCATCCAACGCCAATACCAAGCCGCATCATGCTCGATTTCCGGTTGAAATTCCAGAGCCGACTAGCTGATGTGCAAAACGTTGCTGCGCGCCCGGACCTTTTGGGGCGGGGGGCCTTGGCGCAGCGGGCCCTTCGTCGAAGCATTGCCCTTACGGACAATGTGCAGAGGGATGAATGGCCGGCTAGATGCCGCTGGCGGGTAGATCAACTAGTTCATTTTAGGCGTGCGGACGGCTGCCCTGGCCTTTTGCCGGCGAGATTTGACCGCCTCCAGCAGTTCGCGTTCGCTGGTGTGAGCATTTCGAAAGATGGCCACAACCAATACCGCTAGAATTTCGGCGTCCGGGTCCAAAGGATCGAGCTGTTCATCTGCGCAGACTTGATTGAACACGCGTTCGCAAACGGCCAGATCGAGAGGGCTAAGGCAGGTGCGATTGAAACGCCGACGCAGCATTTGAGCGAACCTTTCAGCGCCCGCCGCCCGTGCTTTGCGGCGGGGCCTTGTCACCGAGGCTTGAAAAGATGTTGTCCCCAGCTTCTAGTAACGTTACTCCATGCTCGGCGATTGTGTTGTCAATAATCCCAAAATCTGTGCGCAGTCCCGAGATCTATATTGGCCGACCCGCATGAGCTGGTAATAGTCTTGCCGTTTGTTGTCGGGTATACGGAAGCCGCGTCGAAAGTCAGCCGCCTCTTTCGGGGCGCGAGTGCAGCCAAGTTTGCTGGCGCTGACTTTCAAACTCGCCAGTGAGCATCCGAGCTTTGCCGCAATGTCTTTCAATGGCTCGTTGTTGACATATCCATCAAGAATTATCTTGCGGCGAGCTTCTCCTTTGACTTTTTCATTCATTACCTGGTCTCCTCAACGTCGCTTTCACGATGTCGGAATCTATAGGCGCCGGTCTGAAGTGTGTCGTTAGCCTTGTATCCAGAAACTTATCTCGGGATGCATTTCTTATTGTAACCCAGCGTGATCGACGATGCGGTCCACAGGCTTGCCAGATCCCGGGATACACCACATGATTGCGGGGGCATGGGCATACCGGAATCGGATATGGCACCACGCGCGATGGACGCTAAGGAGCAAGACGAGGCGCATACCGGGCCTGTACCGGAGCGCGAGCGACGGCGTTGGCCTCGCGACGTTCAACCCGACAATGAGGCGGCTCGGCCAATCGCGCCGGCACTGGAACCGCTGTCCTTTTCAACGCTCGAACTGGCAGCAGAGGATCAATTCCCCGCTTGGCAAGCGCATGTGGCACCGCTTGTCGAGGTCAGGCTGCCGGATGACAAATCGCTGGACGACGGCTTCCCCGCAGCGCACAAGGCTTGGAATCTCGGCGGCATGCTGATCGTCGAACAGCGGACGCCGGCGCACAGTTATATCCGTTCCGCCGCAAAGCTTCGGTCCAGCTCGATCGATCATTGGTATGTCGTCTTGCCACATACCGGCCGGTCGTGGACGGAGGTCAATCGCCGTGTCGCGGAGGGCCAGCCGGGCAAACTTGAGATCAGGTCGCTAGGCTACCCGTTTCGCGGGAGGATGACCGAATCCGAAAGTCTCGTTCTATATTTGCCGCGTGATTTGTTCGCCGACGCGGCGGCAACCCTCGACGCAAACAACAACTCAATTCTTTCCGGCAATTTTGCAAACCTTTTGATCGACTATGTCGACGGCATCGTATCAAGGCTGCGCAGTCTCACCGCTGACGACCTGCCTCGCATCGTACACGCAACCCGCAGCATGATCATTGCGTGCCTCGCGCCGCCGGCCGAACATGCGGCTGCGGCCGAACAACTGGCGAGTGTCGCGCTGATGGAGCGGGCCCGTCGATACGTCCAAAACAACCTGGAAGCGGCTCATCTGACGCCGGATTCAATGTGCCGGGCGCTCGGTGTTTCGCGATCTCGTCTCTACCAGCTGTTCGAACCGAGCGGTGGGGTGCTCCACTACATTCAAAGTCGCCGACTTTTAGCGGCCCATGTTGCGCTCAGCGATCCGGCGGACAGCCGGCGCATCGTTCAAATTGCGGAGGCCTTCGGGTTCAGTTCAGCGGCAAATTTCAGCCGAGCGTTCAGCAAGGAGTTCGGTTACAGCCCCCGCGAAGGGCGCAGGACGACGGTGTTGCCGCGCCCCGCCCACTCTGTTTCGCTTGGCGAGCACGAGAAGACCTCCTCGTTTGAAGGATGGCTCAAGGCGCTTGGAAGCTGATCTTAGCATCCGCGGCGGACGTTTCATCGGTATGCCCGGAGTGATACTGGATCCGGCGACAACCCTGGCGAGAGATGCCGTGCCGATCGAGATATGTACGCCCGGATAAGTATCTGGATGCGCAGCTAACGACAGCGCGGCCCTATTCGTAGATGTTCGCTGTGACTTAGCGGGGGCTCGGCACAGGCGGCAGGTTTCCAAGTTGGGGGGAATATCGCACCGCCTGTGCCGACCGCGCCGCCGCAAACCGTCAAAGGCGTAAGTCAGTCAGCGTGCCAAGGCCGGGGCGGCCGGCTGGTGTTCATTCCGCCGCAAAATAGCTTAGTGGGGGCTCGATGGCTTAGTGGGGGCTCGGCACAGGCGGCACAAGTTGGGGGACATCGGATCGCCTGTGCCGCTCGCGCTGCCGCTATCCGTCGAAGGTGTGGCGTAGTTGAGTAGCGTGCCAATGGCCGGGGGCGGCTGGCCGGTGTTCATTGCGTCGCAGAATGGCTTAGTGGGGGCAAGGCACAGGCGGCAGGTGTCCAAATGGATACCGGATCGCCTGTGCCGCTCGCGCCACCGCTATCCTGCAAAGATGGTGGCGTAGTTGAGTCAGCGTGACAAGGTCGACGACGAACGGCTGGAGTTCATTCCGCCGCAGATACCAACTCTTGTCGAGCGGCCGCCCGAAGATGAAGGGTGGGTCCACGAGGCCAAATTCGACGGCTACCGCACGCAAATCATCATTGATAAGAACGGCGCGCGTCTTTACAACAAGAACGGGCGCGACTGGACGACTAAATACTGGCCCATCGCGCTAGCTGTCGACCTGCCATGCCGGGCTGCCATTCTCGACGGCGAGGTGATTGTCTCAGGCGGGCGTGGCTCGCCCGGTTCTCCTGAGCTGGAAGCCGCGATCTGGAACGAGCCGAGCCGGCTGGTGTTCGTCGCTTTCGACATCCTCCATCTCGACGGTCGCAATCTTATCCCCTTACCCCTGCTGCAACGCAAGCAAGCGCTGTGGCGACTGGTTGAGCCTGGCCTCGGCAAGATCCAATACAGCGAGCATTTTGAGGGCGACGCGCTCGCGATCTTTCGCGCCACCGAGAAAACCGAGCTCGACGGCGTCATCTCGAAACGCGCCGATAGCCCCTACCAGAGCGGACCGTCGAAAACGTGGCTGAAAACCAGATTTTTGAGAAAGCCGATCTCGAAACACTAGGTCTGTGATCGAGCCCAGGCCGCGAATTCCGCTCTGTCCTGTGGATCGCAATATTTCGAATCACGCCGGGCGCGACGCCGATTATCTGTCAATTCGCGATTTATTAACAATGAATGAACGTCCATCGTGGAATAACCTGCCCGCCAATCACAGCGGAGGATCCATTGCAATTACAGCGCATGCACCGCTTGTTGAAATAGCGAGTTGAAAGTTTGCCAAGCTTGTTACTTATGCTATTTCTAAACTGGGGGACGCTAATTTTCACCGCCTACGGAGGTGGCTTTTGCGTTCAGAGGCATCAGGCGTCGGCACGCAGAATGAGGAGTCTTCCTCAAGCGATGGTTCACGTGCCGGCGAAGCGCTTCTCGCTAACCTGTTGGCGAATACGACCGAACTTCTATCGTTCTATGATAGCGACTTCCGCCTAACTCACTACGCCGCCAGGCTTAAACGCCTGTACGGAGGTGCGGTGGTGCCAGGCGCAGCCATTTGGGAGATCTATCCAGGCTTCCTCGATACGAGGTGCCGCGACGAATTTCTTCGGGTGTTCCAGGGCGGCTCTGCGGCAAGCATTGACCTGCCGCGATCATCGGGCGAAGCGCCCCGCTCCGTTTTCGTCTTCGGCACTGCAGATGGTGTGGGAATCATCGAATCCCGGGAGCAGGGGGAGCGCAGCGCGGCGCAGGAGCAGGAGCATATGATTCTGCTCCATCAAGCGACGCACGACGTGCTGACCGGACTGCAGAATCGGCGGCGATTCGGCGAGCGGCTGCAGCAAGCGCTGGCGGCCATCGGCGGATCTCAGCCAAAAGCCGCCCTGCTGCAAATCGATCTTGACGATTTCAAAGCGGTCAACGACACGCTCGGCCATGGGGCAGGCGACACGCTTCTGCAACTCGCGGCAGGTCGAATCCGCGACGCGCTGGAGGACGGCGAATCTGCGTACCGGTATGCCGGCGACGAGTTCGCCGTCATCCAATTGGGCAAGGAGCAGCCCGCGGAAGCCGAGCGCCTCGCCACATCGCTGGTCAACTCGTTCAAGGACCCTTTCGTCATCAACGGCATTCCCGTCTTCGTCGGTTCAAGTATCGGAATCGCTTTCGGGCCGGAGCACGGGACCGATGGCGAGCAGCTGATGAAAGCCGCAGATATTGCTCTTTACGCAGCCAAGACCGATGGTCGCGGCTGCGCTCGAACGTTCAATCGCTCGATGCTGTTGTTGCTCGAGCAACGCGAAAATCTGAGGCGCAGCCTTCGAACCGCGCTGGAGCGGGGCGAGCTTTACCTGGACTATCAGCCGCTCATCAGGCCTCCTTCGTCGGTGATTGGTTTCGAAGCGCTGCTGCGGTGGCGGCACCCCGAGATAGGAATCATTCCGCCCGGCGTGTTCATACCGATCGCCGAAGCGGACGGTCTGATGGACGAAATTGGACGATGGGTGCTCGAGCAAGCTTGTCGCCAGGCATTGGCGTGGCCTTCTGCGCTGACAGTCGCAGTCAACCTGTCGCCGGCTCAGTTCCTAAGCGGTTCGCTGACGGACACGGTCGCTCAGATCATCGACGCAGTTGGAATCCGAGCTGAAAGGCTTGAACTCGAGATAACCGAAACGGTTCTTCTTGAGAAGACTATCGACAATATAGATACATTGAATACGTTGAACGTCCTGGGAATACGAATCTCGCTCGACGATTTTGGAACATACTATTCATCCTTGAGCTACCTTAAGAATTTTCCGTTCGATACCTTGAAGATAGATCAATACTTCATCGCGGACCTGGAGACGGATCTGAAGAGTCAAACGATTGTGCGATCGATCATAAGTCTGGCGCACGGCCTGGGAATAAGCGTCACCGCCGAGGGGGTCGAGACGTCGGCGCAGGCACGGTGGCTGATCAAGGAAAATTGCGATTACCTGCAAGGCAATTTCATGGGACGGCCGCTCGGATCCGAGGCAACCGGCGATTTAATCAGGCGGTCGCCGGCGAAGGGGCTGGAAGCGATGGAGGAATCAAATCGGGCGCGCTAGCCACTTGCACCGTTTGTAAATCGGAGGGCTGTAAAAACGATCGAGCTAGATGCCGCGCAATGCGGGACTGGCTCATCACGAGGCGGTCAAATTTCCGTCCCGGAGTTCATCGTTCACCTGGGCTCAAATACGGATGG
The DNA here is from genome assembly GCF_004023205.1 of Mesorhizobium sp. M1A.F.Ca.IN.020.03.2.1. Taxonomy (NCBI): domain Bacteria; kingdom Pseudomonadati; phylum Pseudomonadota; class Alphaproteobacteria; order Hyphomicrobiales; family Phyllobacteriaceae; genus Mesorhizobium; species Mesorhizobium sp. M1A.F.Ca.IN.020.03.2.1. Next base: position 26,292 of record NZ_RZSV01000051.1, read on the forward strand.
AATAGGAGAGGATGCGGATGGGATCTGTTCATCATGACTCGGTTGGCGAACCGACTTTTGAGCCGATGATCCAGATCGACATGGAAATCAAGACTTTTGTCTCCGCTTGGAAACACTGCGATTATGTCTCGACGTACATCGCCCGGATGATCAGTCAAAACAGATCAGACTCGGTGCGGCATTCGAATCTCTTTTCCTCTGCGTTCAACGAATTACTGGAAGTCGCCTTTCGTACCCGCCACGCCGACGGCGAACTGGCATGCAGGGTGTCTCGCTATGGCGCGACGGACAGGATCGAACTGACATTTCCCTGCATGCCGGAGGAGCGCCAATTCTACGAAGAAGCCGTTTCGCAAGTCGCGGGATTTGAGGCCAAGGAGCGATATCTCAATTCTGTGTCTGGGGATCTGGCGCCCAGCCGGGAGGTGGTACTCCTGGAACTGGCTGTCGACTACAACGCGGCACTCAGGGTCGAGGAAGCCGACGGCGATGCGATCACGCTCGTCGTGGATCTTCCGCTTGAGGGCCTGCAACATTGAGCCCTTACAACCTGCACGCGCGCTTCAAGGCGCAGTACGATGCGAACAACCAGGAGTTCTCAATATCTGGGGTGGTCCGGCCTCAGGCGATCGATGAGCTTGGGCCTAGCCTGGCATTGCTTCGCGATGCGATCGGCCGAGTACGCGGCGTTCTCTACGTCAATGTCAGGCGCTTGGCGCAGATGAACAACGCTGCATTTTACGCCTTTTCGAGGATCATCATCGATGCCTGTCGCGCTCGACCCGATCTCAAATTTGTTGTCATCACGTCGAGCGTCGTCGGATGGACCTCGCGAAAATTCGGTCGGCTGAGCGGAATCGAACCGAACATCACGGTCGAGGAGTATGACAGCGAATTCTATCCAGGGCAGGGCTTCCTCGAGGAAGGCGGGTTCGTTCCAATCCTGCGCACACAGACAAAGATGACCTGGCGCCACGAGCGTGCAATCCTGCCGCGGCATGGCATGAGACCCGGGATCGTTATGGCCGACATCTGTTGCGGGATCGGCGATTTCGCCGTGCTCGTGCACAAAGAGTTCCAGCCGTCGCGGATTGTCGCCCTCGACCACTCCATATCAAGCCTGGACTACGCCAGACGCGTGATGCGGGAGTTCGATATCCGGGGCATCGAATATACTTATGGCGATGCCTCGGAAATGCTGCTCGACGAGGAGCAGTTCGACTTGGTCACCTGCCGACATTCGCTTCAAATCTTCAATCGACCGGAACTCATCCTCAAGGAACTCTACCGCATATGCAAGCCAGGCGGGCGGGTCTACATCACCAACGAGAAGAATTCGCATTGCCTCGGCGAGCCGCGCGCCGAAAGCATCCGTTGGACATACAATGAAGTGGCGAAGCTGTTCGCGCATTTCGAAATGGACGTCGAGCTCGGGCCCAAGAGTCGCCGATATCTGATCGAAGCCGGATTCGACGACATACGTGTCGAGACCTTCACGGTCACCAACCTGGACGGAGATCCGCAGGACTTCGCCGATGTCATTGTAGCCTGGGCCGATGTGTATGCCGGCGAGATGGCCACCAAACGCGGCGACGGGCCGGAGTTCGTTGCACGGTTCCGGCAGGGCTTCCAGGATCACATATTCGCTGCGCTACACCCCAAGGGTTATGCGGGTTGGCCGATCTGGGTCGCATCGGGGCGAAGGCCGCAATGAAAGCCGACGATCAGCCTACACCGCGCTTCGGCCTGCGCTCCTTCCGGGCGAAATTCGTCTTGGTCGTCGGCGGCGCCGTGCTGTTTGACCTCTTGCTGAGCGGTGGCCTTGCGCTCTGGAACGTTCAAAAGCTGTCGCGCGACGCCACGTCGGAAGTCGGCGAGGGCCTGACCACCGCAAACCAGGAATACATTCGCTCCTATGCCGACTCGACAGCGTTAAGCGTCGACCTCCTGCTCGATCGAGTTCATGGGGACGTGAAGGCGCTGGCCGGCGTTCTGCAGGCCCAGACCGACCATCCGAGCCGGCAGCGACAGGTCGGAGCAACCCTTTCGCAGGAAACACCCGGCTCGGTGAAGGTCGTCTATGATGCGCAGGGCGATTGGGCGCAGAACCTGCCGGGCGCGCCTTCCGTGATTAGCGTCTGGGGCTACCTGCTGGGCGCCGACCACACGCCGCTGCCAAGCGTTGAGCGGGAAATCGAAGACAGTACCGTTCTGGATCTCGTCGCGCCGACCCTTATGGCCAGCGGATCGCCAAAACTGCAGATGTACTATATTGGTCCGAAGGAACGGCCGATCTTCAGGACGGTACCGTATACGGACCAGGCACAGACCTTCGACCGACTCTATCCGGGCCACAACAGGGCGGAGTTCTGGGAGTTCTTCTTTCCGGGGATCTATGGGTCGTGGCAGCAATGGGCGAGGGATCCAGCCTCACGTCCAGTCCCCGACGACATCACTCAGACAGCGCCCTACACCGATGCGATCACGGGAAAGCTGATCGTCAGTTTCTTCCACCCGCTGTGGACGCGCGACCGTACCGGTATCGCTGGTGTAGCGGGTGCAGACATCACTCTCGATCAACTCGCGGAAGTCGTCGAGCGCGTCAAGATCGCCGAAACCGGGTTCGGCTTCCTCACCATGTCGACCGGCAATGTAGTGGCGATCAATCCATCGGGCGAGGCGATCATAGGCCTGACTTCATCCAACGATGCGGGCACGCAGGGCGTCACCGGCCTGGAGAGGTCGCTGCGGGGAAGCACGCAGCCGGCCATCGCGTCGCTGCCGCTCGACCAGAACAATGACGGTGTCATTCAGCATATCATGCTCGACAACAAGGGCGAACACGTACCCTACATAGTTGTCCTCAAAAGATTGAAGCCGACCAATCTGTGGAGCTCGGGACCGATCAAGTCTGAAACGATGTCGGTCGGAATCGTCGTTCCAGAACGCGAAATCTATGCGTCCCTGGTCGCCGCGCAAAAGAGTATTTCTCGCGCGACCAATCGTATTCTGCTCTTTCAGGTCGCCGCCATCGTCGTTTCGCTTCTGATTGTATTTGCGGCAGTGCTCGGCATCTCGAAGCGGATCACGGCCGGCCTCAGGGCGCTTGCCAGCGCCGCCCAGAGGCTACAGTCCAAAGACTATTCGGTCCGTGTTCGCGTTCCAACGCGCGACGAGGTTGGAGCGGTCGGGGTCGCCTTCAACCGCATGGCCGAGCAGATCAGCTTTCACACAGAAAACCTCGAGCAACTCGTCGACGAACGCACCAGGGAACTCGGCGACGCAAATCAGGAGATTTCCGCGCTCAACGAAAAGCTGCGGGACGAGAACGTCCGTCTCGGCGCCGAACTCGCGGTCGCCAGGCAAATCCAGATGATGGTCCTGCCGAAACCGTTCGAACTCGAAGCGATTCCGGGGCTGGAGATCGCGGCGTACATGCGGCCGGCCGACGAGGTGGGCGGGGACTACTACGACGTCCTCCAGAACGGATCACGGGTCAAGATAGGCATCGGCGACGTGACCGGTCATGGTCTCGAGAGCGGCGTGCTGATGCTGATGGTCCAATCCGTTGCACGCGCGCTGCAGGAGGCCAACGAAGGCGATCCGCATCAGTTTCTGGTTCGTCTGAACAGGGCCATCTACAAGAACATCGAGCGGACGAACACCGACAAGCATCTCTCGCTGGCCTTTCTTGACTTTGAGGACGGGCGGGTAACGCTATCCGGCCAGCACGAGGACATTCTCGTCGTGCGTGCGGATGGGGACGTCGAACGCATCGACACGCTTGATCTGGGTCTGCCCGTTGGCCTGGAGAACGACATCTCGCAGTTTGTTGACACGCGAGACATCGTGTTCGGGAGCGGCGACGTAATCGTGTTGCACACCGACGGTGTGACCGAGGCGGAAGATGAAGACAGAAGACTGTTCGGGTTCGATCGCCTCTGCAAGAGCGTGCAAAAGCGCCATGGCAGGAGCGCCGAGGACATCAAGACCGGGATCATCGAGGATTTGATGGCTCATATCGGAATCCAGAAGATCCACGACGACATCACACTCGTGATCATAAGGCATACGTAGGATGACAGCGCTGTTCGGTACGCCTGACATTGCAATCGGGATGAAGGGGAGCGTCAGTCGCGTGCGGCTGTTCGACGGACCTCTCGACTTGAGTTGGCGTCATTGCGCCACGACCTCGGACTTCATTGCCGATCTTTTCGCGTTGCGCTTTCAGTCGTCGCGCAATGACTACATGGAGGTGCGGCATAGCATCGGATATCTGGTCAACGAACTCATCGAAAACGCCGTCAAGTTCCGCGCACCAGGCGAAATTGTGGTTGAGGCGTCGATGGATTCGGAGTGCTTCAAGCTGAAGGTGTCGAATGACGTCGATGGTGAAATCGCGTCCGAGTTCCAAAGCCTTCTGGCGGACATCACGGTTGGCGACCCAAAGGACCTGCTGATACAGCGGATTGAGGCGAATGCCGCGAACCCCGACGTGGGGAGCTCCGGGCTTGGATTGCTGACGTTGATGAGCGACTATGGCGCGCGCTTGGCCTGGATATCCAGCCCCGCCGATGAAAACGATCGTATTTGCCTGGAAACATATGCCTCCATTCCGATCTCGCCAACTCACAACTAGATGAAACGAAGCCAGATATGGAAATCAAGACAGACGACTACCGCGTGTGGACTGAGGGAAGCGATATCTTTTTCGACGGTGCCATGCGGCTTGCCAGTTCCGAGGCGGGTG
>NZ_RZSV01000520.1:0-425 GCF_004023205.1 Mesorhizobium sp. M1A.F.Ca.IN.020.03.2.1
CTTCCATGTCGCCGATCTGGTCGAGCTCGGCTTCGGCGAATCCTTCGGCGGCGAGCGATTCGAGCGCGCGGCGGACGGCAGAATCATCGTCGGGCGCGACCAGCATCACATGCACGCCTTCCGGCTTGCCGCCTTTTCGCCGCCACACCCGGCCGGTGATGATGGTGACCGGGCGCTCCTCGTTGTCGTTCACGGGCTGGTTCCTCCGGAAGCGGGGAGTTTTGCCATTCATGCCGACTTATTTGCACGAAGCCGGCCGAGATGACAGGCGGAAGCGGGTCACTTTCTTCCTCGCTCTTGAAAAAAGACGCAAGAAAATTACATGCGTTTTCCGCATGGCTGCCAAGCTCCGGATCGGGCGCAATATTTGCCGTTCCGGGGTTGACGGATAGGGGCCTTGCGAGTAGAAGCCGCCACGTCAGAAC
>NZ_RZSV01000521.1:0-373 GCF_004023205.1 Mesorhizobium sp. M1A.F.Ca.IN.020.03.2.1
ATCGGAGAGGTGTAGAAGAGGAAGAGGAAAGGGGGAGAAGGGAAAGAAGGGAAGAGAGGAAAGGAGGGGGGGAGGGGAAAAAGAGGGAAGGAGGGAAGGAGGGGAGGGAAAAGAGAGAGAGGGAAGAGGAGGGGGGGGAGAGAGGGAGGAGAGAGAGGGGGGAGGAAGAGGAGAGAAAGGAGAGGAGAGAGGGGGAGGAGGAAAAGGAGAGGAGAGGAGAGAAAGAAGAGAGAAAAAGGGGGAGAGGGGAGGAAGGGGGGGAGAAAGGAAGAGGGGAGGAAAGGAGGAGGGAGGAGGAGAGGGAGGAGGAAGGAGAAAGAAGGAGAAAAGAGGAGAAAAAGCAAGAAAGAGAGGACTGCATGGAGCTGACAGC
>NZ_RZSV01000522.1:0-405 GCF_004023205.1 Mesorhizobium sp. M1A.F.Ca.IN.020.03.2.1
AGCACATCCTGCACGACGATCATCGGCGCCGTCAGCCGGCCAAGGGACGGCAGCTTGCCCTCGGCCACCACCAGCACCGCAGCGCCCGCCTTCACTGCAGCGGTTGCGAAATCGTGGCCGTCCATCGTCTCGCCCTTGATGGCGAAGAAGGCGTTGCCCGGCTCGAGGCTGCGGCTGTCGATCGAAATGCCGGTGATGCCTTCCGGCAGCGAGCCGATCGGCCTGCCGCCCATGGCCTCGACAAGCGCTTGCGACGTCCACAGCAAGCTCATGCGGCGCGCTCCTGGAGCGCCTCGCGCACTTCCTCATGATCGGAAAAGTGGAAGGTTTCGGTGCCGATCGTCTGGCCTTCCTCATGCCCCTTGCCGGCGACGATCAGCGTATCGCCGGCATGGAGCATGGCGA
>NZ_RZSV01000523.1:0-402 GCF_004023205.1 Mesorhizobium sp. M1A.F.Ca.IN.020.03.2.1
ATTTCACGCTATTGGCGCTGTTCTTCGCCTATTGCTATCCCATCGCGCGCTGGACGCGCCATCTGGAACGACGCTATGCGCATCATTGACAACGGCGCCCGCGCCGCCGAGCTCCCGCTGGTCAGCCTGCGGGACGTGCACCTGGCCTTCGGGCAGACCGCGGTGCTCAAGGGGATCGACGTCGAAGTCCGTCCGGGCCAGGCTGTCTCTATCATCGGCCCATCGGGCTCGGGCAAGTCCACCATCCTGCGCTGCATCACCGGCCTGCTGCGGCCGCAGCGCGGCGCGATCGAGGTCGGCGGCGTGCGCGTCGATGCGCTCAAGACCGAGTCCGAGCTGATCGCCCTGCGCAAGCGCGTGGGCTTCGTGTTCCAGCAATACAACCTGTTCCCGCACCTGAGC
>NZ_RZSV01000524.1:0-395 GCF_004023205.1 Mesorhizobium sp. M1A.F.Ca.IN.020.03.2.1
TGCGACCGGGGCTACGGGTGCGACTGGCGCCACCGGCGATACCGGAGCAACGGGCGCAACCGGCGCGACCGGAGCAACCGGCGCCACAGGTGCGACCGGAGCCACGGGTGCGACTGGCGCCACCGGCGATACCGGAGCAACGGGCGCAACCGGCTCGACCGGAGCAACCGGCGCCACAGGTGCGACCGGCGCCACGGGCGATACCGGAGCAACGGGCGCAACCGGAGCAACGGGCGCAACCGGAGCAACCGGCGCCACAGGTGCGACTGGCGCCACGGGCGATACCGGAGCAACCGGCGCCACAGGCGCGACCGGCGCCACGGGCGATACCGGAGCAACCGGAGCAACCGGCTCGACGGGTGCGACCGGAGCAACCGGCGCCACAGGTGCGACCG
>NZ_RZSV01000525.1:0-326 GCF_004023205.1 Mesorhizobium sp. M1A.F.Ca.IN.020.03.2.1
GTAATAGCGTTCGGGCCGGTAGGTCGGCGCGACGAATTCGCGGATGGCGGCGGCATAGCCGATGAGGTGCGCGAGGAAGTTCATTACCTTGTCCCTGTCCCGATTTTCGGATGTCCCTTCCGAATTGCGGTCATCATAGCGTCGAGGCGTGAATAGTCGGTGAACGTGATGTTAATATCTGGTCGAAAATGCCTTGCTTCGTGGCTGGAATGCGGCTGATTCGGGGTCTTTCCGTGCAGTTGGTTGGCATTCCGGCCAATGTGACTTTTGCATCACATATGTTTCGTTTGAATGTCGCCTGCGCGCGGTTCTGTTTCAACTTTTGC
>NZ_RZSV01000526.1:0-388 GCF_004023205.1 Mesorhizobium sp. M1A.F.Ca.IN.020.03.2.1
CTATGACCCATCAGTGAATTTCGAACTCGAATTCGACGTCAAGGCGGACAACGCCGCGGAAGACGACGACGCCGCGCCGGCCCCGGAGCTGCCGATCGCGGTCGTGACCGAAAAGAAACCGGAATCGAAGAAAAAGGCCACCGAGGCCGAGAAGAAGCCGGCTGCCGCCGATACCGGCGGCAAGGGTGCCGAAGTGGTTTCGCTCGACGCCTTTCGCAAGAAGTGAGCCGGGGAAATGGGCGAGGTCGTCAATCTCCGCCAGGCCCGCAAGCAGAAAGCGCGCATCGAGAAGGAACGCCTGGCCAGGGAAAACCGGGCATTGCACGGCCGTTCCAAAGCCGAGCGCGAGCGTGACCGGCTGACGTCCGACATGAGGGAAAAATTCATG
>NZ_RZSV01000527.1:0-388 GCF_004023205.1 Mesorhizobium sp. M1A.F.Ca.IN.020.03.2.1
TGGAGCGCTTGGCGCCGCCACCCGACGGCTTCTGCTTGTCCAGAAGTGCTGAAATCTCGTCGGCGTTGAACTGCTTTTCATCCAACTTCGGCTTCGAGGAAGCTTCCTTCACCGGCTTTTCCGCGTCCTTGCGCTCCGGCGCCTTGGCGCTTTCGGCGGGAGCGGGCTGCGGCTTCGGCCGCGCTGCAGGGGCGGGTGCCGAGTCCGGAAGCTTAGCCTCCTCGGTCGGCTGCTCCTTGGCGATCGCCTCGGCGACGGCGTCCGGCTTGACCTCTTCCTTCTGGATGGCGGCGGTCGTGTCCTTCGGCGGTGCTGGCGTCGGCTCCTTGGCGGGTGTCGGCTTCGGCTCCGTCTGCTTGACCGGCTCGGGCTTGACCTCTTCCTTAGG
>NZ_RZSV01000528.1:0-255 GCF_004023205.1 Mesorhizobium sp. M1A.F.Ca.IN.020.03.2.1
CGGCATTGTAGCCGGTGACGTTGAGCGTGTTGCCGAGCGCCGTGGTGAAGGAGCCGGCGCTGAAGACGCCGTTGGTGATGAAGGCGTGGCCGTCGATGCTGAGCGTGGCGATGCCGTCGGGCGAGGCGATGGTGAAGGTGCCGCCCTGGGTGGTGCTCTCCTTGGAGGTGTCGGAGCCGGCCGATTCACCGGCGCCGCGGCTGGCGAGCAGGTCGTCCTCGTTGACCGTCACGTCGCCGCCATTGGCTGCCGGCG
>NZ_RZSV01000529.1:0-254 GCF_004023205.1 Mesorhizobium sp. M1A.F.Ca.IN.020.03.2.1
CACCAAGGAGAAGCCGCCCGCCTCGGTTACCGCCCTGGCGTCGCGCCTGATCCGCTCTGCATCGGCTCCCCGGCCCTGCACACGATAGCCTCCGAACGTGTTTACCGCCTGCGGCGTCAGCCCCACAACCGATGCTAGTTTTGGGGCAATGGCGCGTTGGGCTGGGGAGAGCCGCACGTTACGCGACGATAGCGCAAGACCATCGGCTTCGCGGACTGTCGGACAGGGCACAATAGTGATCGGAATGTCGAGGT
>NZ_RZSV01000052.1:0-30344 GCF_004023205.1 Mesorhizobium sp. M1A.F.Ca.IN.020.03.2.1
AGGTGTTTTATCACGGCGGGCATGGGAGGCGGCACCGGGACTGGCGCCGCGCCCGTCATTGCGCGTGCGGCGCGCGATGCCGGCATTTTGACGGTGGCCGTCGTTACCAAGCCTTTCACGTTCGAGGGCAAGCGCAGGTCTCAGGCCGCCGAAGAGGGCATAGAACGCCTTCGCGAAAGCGCCGACACCGTGATCGTCATCCCCAACCAGAACCTTTTCAGGGTCGCCGACGCCAGGACGACGTTTGCCGATGCCTTCGCTATGGCGGACCGTGTTCTCTACGCCGGTGTCGGCTGCATCACGGATCTCATCGTGAAGGAAGGCCTGATCAATCTCGATTTTGCTGACGTGAAGTCGGTGATGCGGGACATGGGCCGGGCGATGATGGGAACCGGTGAAGCCTCGGGGGAGGGCCGCGCAAGGGCGGCGGCCGAGGCAGCAATCGCCAACCCGCTGCTCGATGAGGCTTCCATGACGGGCGCCAGAGGCCTGCTGGTATCGATCTGCGGCGGCACGGACATGACGCTCTTCGAGGTCGACGAAGCCGCGACACGGATACGGGAAGAGGTCGACGCCGATGCCGATATTATCGTCGGCGCCATCTTCGACCAGGCGTTGGCCGGAAAGTTTCGGGTGTCGGTCGTCGCAACGGGTCTGCGGAAGAGCGAAGACATGCCGCAGCTTCAGCAGAGGATCGCCTGAAGCCGGCCTTCCTGGTTGGCGAGATCCCGCCGGCGAATCTCTACTCGTCGCTATGACTTGACTTGGTTGGCTTTCGGTGGCCTGCCCAGGCCCCTACGGCCGGGATGGTGGCGAGCGGATCCTAGCTAGGGTTTTCAGTCGAGCGAAGCTGGAGCAGATCAGCTGGCCATTCTTTAATAACGGGCCATTCTCTCGGCGATGAGGCCCGGGCGGGCTGCGATTTTTGCGCCGGCGCCGGTGAACATTTTTCCCCTGAGACAGTTTGGAGTGCCTTGGGGAATACCGGAAAGCCACTTGGACAACACGGGATTAACGGACAGCACGACCAGTGACGCGGAGCGCTTACTCGCTGTCCGGTCCGCGGGTCTGCAGTGGATCACGGTGGCCGGCTCATATTTCGCCACTGAGGACGGCGAGCCGTGGATGCCGATCGGGCAGAATGACGCGATAAGCTGGCCTGAGCTAAATGGGCTGTTCCGGCGCAAGGACATAGCCGGCGTGGAGGCTCACCTCCGCTGGCTTAAGCAAAGCGGCGTCACCTGCCTCAGGCTGATGCTGGAATATGCTCAGGTCCGCCACCGCTACTTCGAGCGGCCGATCGGTCGCTTCGTCCCTGCCATGGTGCGGCTGTGGGACGATCTTTTTCGTCTCTGTGAAAAGCACGGCTTGAGAATACTGCTCACCCCGTTCGATACATTTTGGCAGTGGCGGCACTGGCGTCATCACCCCTATAATCAGAGGAACGGCGGCGAGCTGGATCAGCCCTCGCGCTTTCTGGTCTGCACGGCCACGCGCCGCGCCATCAAGGCAAGGCTGGAATTCGCGGTGCGCAGATGGGGCGGCAGCGGCGCGCTCTTCGCTTGGGACCTCTGGAACGAGATCCATCCCGAGCAGGCCGAAGGCAGCGCCGACGATTTCGGCGACTTCATCCACGATCTCGGTGCTTTCGTTCGCCGGCTGGAGATTTCGCTCTACGGCCGCTCCCACCCGCAAACGGTTTCGCTCTTCGGACCGGAGCTTCGCTGGCGGGCGCACATGCCGCTCCGCGAACCCATCTTCCGGCATCCGGATCTCGACTTCGCCTCCCTCCACATCTACGAGGAGGGCACGATCGATCATCCCCGCGACACAGTGGCCCCGGCGCTCGGCCTGGGGCGGATCGTCGGCGAGGCCCTGGCCGAAACTCGCGATGGCCGGCCGTTCCTCGACAGCGAACATGGCCCGATCCATACCTTCAAGGACAAGAAGATCACGCTGCCGGAGCCGTTCGACGACGAATATTTCCGCCATATGCAATGGGCGCACCTGGCTGCCGGCGGTGCCGGTGGCGGCATGCGCTGGCCGAACCGTACGCCGCATGTGCTCACACCCGGCATGCGGCGGGCGCAGCGCTCGCTGGCGGGTTTCCTGCCGCTGATCGACTGGAGTCGGTTCCGACGTGTCCATCTCTGCGGCCGGGTGCGGGTTTCCCGCCCCGATGTCGCGGCGGTAGCCTGCGGCGACGATGCCCAGGCGGTGGCCTGGCTGGTGCACCGCGAAACGATCGGGCCCAACGGCATGCTGCAGGCCGACGTGCAAACCGAGCCCGTCATGATCGACCTGCCTGGGCTGGCTCCGGGTAGCTACCGCATAGTCGGCTGGGATACTGCGGCCGGCACGCAAGCGGCGGAATGGCGGGCGCAAGCGGACGGTAGGTTGAAGCTGGAGGTGCCACCGTTCGCGACCGATGTCGCGCTCGCGATCCGCCGATGCTGAGAGGGACCGAAGCCAGCCCGTCCGTCTCTGCTTTGCCTTGCTCGATGGCAGCTCCGAGACCTTGCCGAGACCGACCGGGAGTATCGGCGGTCTTCTACATTTTCGCGGCTGAGCGGGGAACACTTCATCCACCTTCGGGTTCGGAAGTTATGCGTCATGCGCCGCCCGCGGCAGCCCGCTCAGCTTCGGCAATGAACGAGGACCCGATTATTCCACTCGCGAAAGCGATCCGAGAGCGCAATGCGGTGCTCTTTGTCGGAGCTGGTGTTTCGATGAGCGTGGGGCTGCCTTCCTGGGAGAAGCTGATTGAGCGCATGGCGAGCGAACTCGGCCTGGATGGCGCGAGACCGCGTGATCGCTTCCAAACCCTGGCCGAGTATTACCGGATCAAGCATGGCAGCATCGGGCCGTTGCGTAGTTGGATGGACAGGCACTGGACCGTGACGAGGGAGAAGATTCGGGAGTCCGAACTGCATCGTCTGATCGTCGCGCTGGATTTTCCGGTGATCTACACCACCAACTATGACCGGAACCTCGAAGTCGCCTTTGAGATACACGGCCGCGCATATGTGAAGGTGGCAAATGCTAGGGATGTCTCGAAGGCTCGCCGGGACGTCGCTTGCATCGTGAAATTCCACGGCGACTTCGATGACGATTCCTCGCTGGTCCTTACGGAAACCGACTATCTCGATCGGTTATCCTTCGATTCGCCGCTCGATGTGCGGTTTCGTTCCGATGCGCTGGGCAGCACGGTTCTGTTCGTCGGCTATAGTCTCTCGGACCTGAACATCCGGCTGCTGTTGCATCGGCTTTGGCAGACATGGAACCGTTCGGGCTACGAGGCGGATCGGCCGCCGTCATACATTTTCATGGCGAGCCGAGACCCCGTCGAAGAAGCCGTGCTGGGGCGTTGGGGTATCTCCGTGCTCACAGGCGACAACGACGATCCGGAAGTCGGTCTCGTGAGTTTCCTCAGTCGGCTGGCCGAGGTTGTGAACGATCAGGAGATCACGCTGGGCTGAACGCCGTTCAGCACGCGGCAAGAACGAAGAATTTGCCCAACCCAAAGAGGGTTTCGGCCGTTGGTCGACCGTGCCGGCCAATGCAAGGAGTAGGAATGTGCCGCAAGCCGTTAGCCCAAACGTGAATCCGGCTGCCAGCGCGGTCACATTCGACAGTTTTTTCATGGGCGGTTTCGAATGCTCCTCGCACCGGCGAAAGGATGGCGTGCGTCTCGATCTCGTGCGGGCGACTGGCCATGATTCTCACGCAGAACGCGACTATCGCGGCTGCGCGAACCTTGGGCTCAGAACTGTTCGTGACGGGCTACGCTGGCACCTGATCGAGAAGGCGCCGGGCGTGTACGATTGGTCGAGTTGGGCGCCGATGATCGAAGCGGCAAATCTCGCCGGCGTTCAGGTCATCTGGGATGTCTTTCACTACGGAACCCCCGATTATCTTGACCAGGGCGGGAAGGAGCTGATCGAGCGCTATGCCGATTTCGCAGCGGAAGCTGTCCGGTTGCATCGGGCCGTCAGCGGGAAGCCTGCGCTCGTCTGCCCGATCAACGAGATATCGTTCTTCGCCTGGGCAGTCGAAGTGGGCTATTTTCCACCGGCCGGCCCAAGGCGAAGGGGTTGGTTCAAACGCCACCTCGTCAAGGCTGCCGTGCAAGGCATACGAGCCATGCGCCAAGCGGATCCAGAATGCCGGTTCATCTGGGCCGAGCCGCTTATTCACATCGCGCCGCGCGATCGAAGCCGCGCTGAAATGCGGGCGGCTGAAAAAGTCCGTCAAGGACAGTTCGAAGCGTACGACATGCTGATGGGGCGCGTCGAGCCGCAGCTTGGCGGCAGCGAAGATCTCATCGATGTCATCGGTCTGAATTTCTACCCGCACAATCAGTGGTACTTGCACGGGCCAACAATCCCGATGGGGCATCACGAATACCGGGCTCTGTCGGAAATGCTCGTCGAAGTCGCCCAGCGCTACCGACAGCCGATGTACATTGCAGAGACAGGTGCGGAGGGATCGGGGGGCCCGGCATGGCTTCACTATGTATGCGACGAGGTGCGGGAGGCTATGAACCAAGGCGCGCCCGTCGGGGGTATTTGCCTTTATCCGATCACGGCTTACCCGGGATGGGACAATTCACGCCACGCCGAAGTTGGCCTTTTCTCCGTCATCCATGCGGATGGATCGCGTCGCACCCGTCAGCCGATGGCCGATGAACTGGCGAGGCAGCAGAGGCTGTTTGGCCAGCATTCTCGATCCACGCAGCCTTGCATGCCGGAGTAGCAAGCGGCTTTAGCCCGGCACAGCCATTGCCGGCTGCAAGGCGCCTCCAATTGGGACCGTTTTCTGAATGCGGGCGAAAGTAGCCAGAGCCTGACCCACGACCTGGTCCATGTTGTAATAGCGGTACGTCGCAAGGCGTCCGACAAACCAGACATCCGGGCGACTGGCGGACAAGGCTTCATATTGCTTGTAGAGCGCTTCGTTTTCCGGCCGGGGCACCGGGTAATACGGATCGCCAATGTCGGTCGGGTATTCATAGGTGAGGCTTGTCCGGGCGTTCTTCTGACCGGTCAAATGCTTATACTCGGTGATCCGGGTGAAGTCCTCCGTTTGCGGATAGTTGACCACAGCGACCGGCTGGAACTGTTCACAGTCGACGGTCACGTGCTCGAAACGCAGTGAGCGATACGGCAGGCGGCCAAGTCTCCAGTCGAAGAATTCGTCGACAGGGCCGGTGTAGATCAGCTTGCGGAACGGAATCCGGTCCCGGACCTCACGATAATCCGTCTGCAGCATGATCTTGATATTGGGATGGTTGAGCATGCGCTCGAACATGCGCGTGTACCCGTTCGCGGGCATGTGCTGGAAACTGTCGCCGAAGTAGCGGTCGTCGCGGTTGGTCCTGGTCGGAACCCGGGCGGTTACCGATTTGCTAAGCTGGGAGGGGTCTACGCCCCATTGCTTCCTGGTGTAGCCGCGGAAGAATTTCTCATAGAGTTCCCGCCCGACAGTGCTGACCACGACGTCCTCGGCCGTGTGGACTTCCTCGATGGTCTCGCGGCGAGACGCGAAGAAGTCTTCCAGTTCCACCGGATCCAAATCGAGACCATAGAGGCGGTTGATCGTATCGAGATTGATGGGGATCGGGAGAAGCATTCCGTCGACCGCCGCCAGCACACGATGTTCATACGGCCGCCATGTCGTGAAGTGTGACAGATAATCCACGATGGACCGCGCATTTGTATGGAATATGTGCGGCCCGTAGCGGTGGATGAGGATGCCTGCTTCGTCGTAGCAGTCATAGGCGTTACCCCCGATGTGATTGCGGCGATCGATGAGGAGAACGCTTTCTCCCCGCTGCGAGGCAATCCGTTCGGCGAGAACGCTGCCGGCGAAGCCGGCGCCGACGATCAGCCAGTCGAACATGGTCAGGCGCTCCTGCGGAACGGGACGACCTTTTTCCGAGCACTGGCGTTCCTGATATGAGCGGCCATGCCATTCCATGTGCGCTTCCAGGACATGTCCCGGAGATAGGCATCGACCTGCTGAAGCCGCGCCTCGCGCGATTGGGTAAGGACGGATCGCAGCTTGATGTCGACGTCCTCGGCGTCCACTATGTCGACGAGCCCGGCTGCGCCGTAGGTTCGCACAACATCGACAATTGCTGTTGAAACCACCGGCAGGCCAGCGGCGAGGAACTCCGGCGTTTTTGTCGGGCTGATGAAGCGTGTGGCCTCGTTGAGCGCGAACGGCATCCAGCCGGCGTCCCAGTGGCGCAGATAATCTGGAAGATCGGCGTAGGCTTTCCCGCCGAGCCAATGCAGATTGCCCGCTGTCGGCAGGCTGCTCGGGTCGATCTTGACCACCGGACCGAGCATGACGAAATGCACGTCCGGCATGGCCTTGGAGGCCTGGGCCACGAGATCGATGTCGAGGCGCTCGTCGATGACGCCGAAGAAGCCCACCCGTGGATGAGGAATGCCGAATTGATCGGCCGGGTCCTTGCCGGGTGTCCTTGCCTTGTGGAAGTGGCTGACGTCGATGCTGCTCGGAAACGGATAGATGGCACGGTGCTGGCAGCGCTTCGCTTCAAAGAGGCTCAAGCCGCCGGTGAAGACCACGTCGGCGCGCCCGAAGAGGGCTCGCTCCATCATGGCCAGCTCGGTTGGCGCATTCTTGAACGCCGAAAGTTCGTCCATGCAGTCATAGACGCAGACATCGCAATTGATGTGCGCGCTGAAGCGTAGGGCCATGGGCGTGTAGTACCAGGCGGTCAGGTTAGTGTGCGGCGTCGAAGCGATGATCCGGTCGAGATATTTGCGCTGCACGGCATCAGCTCTGGCCGGGCTTGTGCCAATTGGAAGCAGAGGAGTCGCGACCCGAATTGCTGGCGCCACCTCTGAGAAACGCATCGAAGGATGCGAGCGCTCCTCGAAAACAGGTTCCTCGAAATAGATAATCTCATGTTCCTTCGCGGCCAAGGTAAGAATATGCTGTGGACGCTGATAGACAAAATTCCATCGTAAATGAGAGAAGCATATCAGTAAGTCTTGCGTCCTCGTGGTTCTTCTGCGAGTTGGTATTCTTATTGCCGCGTCCATACAAATTTTCCCTAGTGGCAGAACGGTGTATATTGCGATTAACATTTGTTAATCGCAGGCAGCGGAGGCGAGATCCACCTTTCCGTCTAACTTTCCTTCGAATAACTTGTTCCAGCCGCGAACCGTTAAAGCGGCGAAGGATCATGCCGCGGTGCTGCTGCCCCTTTGGGAGGTGGAGCCAAGATTCGCACGCAGGTTCTTGGGGACGGTCACTCGGTGGCCGTATTTCGGTAGCATGGGCAGCTAAGCTGTTCGACGGCTCCAACGATTCGCCTGGACCGGAGCCAAACGAGCCTCAAACGGCCGGCAATTGCTGGGGCAGGTGATGAAGATCGAGTTCGAGACGAATGTGTTCCCGCTCTTCCATCCGCAGGCGGTGGACGATCTCAAGGATCCATGCCCCGTCTTTGACGGCAGGCTTTGGCACGTCTTCGGCTCGAGCGGCACGGTAACAACCGAGAGCTGGAAGATACTTCACGCAACCGCGCCGGAGCTGCATGGTCCCTGGACGGAGCACGAGCCCATCGAGCTTCCTGTCACAGGATCGGGCGTTGCCGCGCCCGGTGTTGTCTACGAGCTCGGCGTCTTCCACATGTTCATCCAGACCGAGTTCATGAAGTCCGGCGGCCGCTGTGAGCACGCGGTGTCGAATGATGGCTTCAACTGGGTGGTGCTCAACCCGGCAATCCTGTCGATCCCTGGCACGGACGAAGATGGGATCTATGATCCGCATCCGGCGATCATCGGCGGCAAGCGCTACATCGTCTATTCCGGCATGCCGAAATTCAGTCGTGTGCCGCAACCCGATGTCTACCTGGCGCGCAGCCAGTCGGACTCGTGGTTCGGACCTTGGAAGCGGCTGGGCAGGATCCTCGACCATAGTGAGATCCCACACCACAATACGCGCGATGATCCCGACTACGAGTGGGGGATCGAAGGCGCCCAACTGGTCGAGCTCCCCGATGGCCGCGTGCTTCTCAACGCCACGTGCTTCCTTCCGCGGGGAGCGCGAGGAAGCCGACAACGCGTGTTTTTCGCCATCGCCGCCGAGGTTACCGGACCGTACGTTTCGATCGGTCCGGTTCTTGATCCAGGCGGGCCAGGAGAAAACGGTCACTCGACCGTCATGATCGAGGGCGAACAGCTCACGCTTTTTTATCAGAGCCGTGTCGCGGCGACGAACCATCGCTGGCGATATGGCCTCGCCAGATGCGATATCAGCGTCCTGTCGAAGGTTGCGTGACAGCCCGGGTTCCGGCGTGGCGGGGTTCAATCATTTCAAAGCATAGAGATAGGCCGCGATATCACGCGCCTGCTGCTCGGTGATCCTCGTCGATGGCATGGCGGTGTGCGGATTAATCTCTCTGGCGCCGCGTATCCAGCGGATCAGGTTCTCCGGATTGTTCGCCAGCACGCCGCCGATAATGACCCGGCCGGCGAGGCTGGCGTCGAGGCGCGGGCCGACCTGACCTTGCGCGCCCGGCACGCCAGGGATCGTATGGCAGCCGGAGCAGCCGTTCGCGGTCATGATCGGAATGGCGCGCGCGCCCACGCCGCCGGTTGCCGCATCCGACTCGTGCCGGACACGATCACGCCGGTCGGCCCATAAGGCCACGGCGGCGACGGCTACGGCAACTACGATCATGGCGGCGAGGGCGCCGGCGATCAGTCTAGCCAGATCGGAGCGCATGCGTCGCCTCCCTGGTTCCGCTCTTGCTTATCCAGAGGCCGGCGAGCAGCAAAGCGGCTCCGCCATAGATCAGGCCAGCCGGAACCCACATCACCAGACCCGCAAGCTGCTGGTCCTCGATCGGGCTTAAACCCCACAGCGCTGCGCCACCGGCATTTTCCGGATACCAGAGTTTGGGCGACAGCAGCAGCAGCACACCGAGCAGGCCGGTGTGCATCGAGGTGAAGAAGAGATGCATGACAGCGCTGCCATAGGCCTGCTGCCGACCGGAACGGGGCAGAAGCGCCCACCAGAACAGTAAGGCAGTGCCGAGGAAGCTCGCATGCTGGGTATAGTGCAGCACGCCCCGCTGCAGGGCTGCCTCGAACAGGAACGGGATGTGCCAGATCCAGATGGCGATCGCGTGGATGATTGTTGCGTTGAGAGGGCGGCTGGCGAAGGCCCAGACCGCCTGCAGCATCTTGCCATGCGTGAGCCTTCCCGTTCTCTGCCGAAACGCGACCGGTAATGCCCATACCAGGGCCGCGCCGGGGCGGGCTGCAACCAGCAGCGGAGCCGCCAGCGCCATCAGCAGCTCGTGCTCGATCATGTGAGCGGCAAAGACCCGCTCGCCGAGCGCATGGATCGGGCTGACCAGCGCTCCCGTCAGCACGCACCACCCTGCGGCGAACAGCAAGGTTTGTCGTATCCGCTCTGGTCGGCCTCGGCTGCTGCGGCGCCACAGCCGGTTGGCGCCGGTCGCATAGACCAGCGCGAGCGCGGCCAGCGGAAGCGTGATGGGAAGGGCAAGCGTCCACCCGGCCTCGGGCGCGCCGGCGCCGTAGCAGATCGAGGTCGAGAAGAACGCCTCGAAGCTCATCGCAGGCACTCGTCGAGGATGAGCGCGGCGCTGGCCTGCATGACGATGACGAGGGCAAACAGCAAAGCCGAAAGCATGCCGAGATCGGCGATGAATCGCTCGGTGCTGCGTGTACGCTCCGGTTTGAAGGCGGCGCCGCCTTGCCGCTTCGCCTGCCACGACAGGACGCCGCCGAGGAGCGAAAACACCATGAGCACCAGTGCGACGGGAAGCACCACCGGGACCTGGCGATTACATTGCCAGGGCACCAGCGCGTAATTCAGCTGCGTAGAGATGGCCCAGGCCAGAGGCCCCGACACAAGACCACCCCAGGACGTTCCCAAACGCAGCGCGCGCATCAGCCTAGCCTCGGGGCCCAGTAGATGAGCAGATAGATCGGGATCCAGGTCAAGACCACGAAATCCCAGTAGAAGACGTTGTCGCCGACGTCGCCGAAACGCCGGCCGCTATAGGCGTGGCGCGTGAACATCAGCACTGTCAGAACGATCGTGTCGCCGACATCGGTGATCAGATGGATGGTGTGCAGGCCGAGCAGCACCCAGAGCATCGAGCCATAAGCGTTGGTGTCCCAATAGATGTTCAGGGCCGGAAACTCGAACCAGCGCACGATGAGCGGCGCGCTGCCGAGCAGCGACATCACCACCATGCCGATCCGCACCGGCCCGATGGCGCATTGCTTGGCGTAGCGGTTGAGGAGGTGGTTCGGCACCAGGCTGACGATGAGAAGCAGCGTCACGATCGTTCCCGGCCAATGGTTGGGCTCCGGGGCGCTCAGACGCCAGTTGGGCCACAAGGTCGCCAGATACAGATAAGCGCCGGCCGCCAGCGCAAAGCCCATTCCTTCCAACGCCATGAAACCGAGCGTACCCCACCAAGTAGGGCTGCGCGGACCAAGCCCGAAGCTTGGCAGGCCCGACAGATCGACGGCGGGACGCTGCTTCATTCCTCGTCCTCCGGCGTATCTTTCGGCCAGAACCAGCCGATCAGGGTGATCGCGATCGGCGCGGCGCCCCAGACGATCGCCCAGGGCGTGAAGATCGAATACAGAAAGGTGCCGCCGACAGCGATCGCAGCGAACAAGGGCCAGATCGACGGCGTCGCCGATTTCTCGCGGATATCGGGATGCGCTTCCGCCACCGTCGAGATGAGGAGCTCGCGCACATCGACGCGAAGGCCGGTGGCGACGGGAAGGGCCTCGCGTTCGGCCCAGAGCGGCTCGACATTCGTGACGATTGGAATGCGCGCGAAATTATAGCTTGGAGGCGGCGAAGACGTGGCCCATTCCAGCGTGCCGGCATCCCAGGGATTGTCGCCGGCCGGCGCGCCTTTCAAGGCGCCATGCACGAGGTTGAAGGTGAACAGCACGAAGCTCAGGAAGAAGAGCACCGCGCCGCCGGTGATGAACAGGTTGATGTTCCCCCAGCCAAGCTCGGCCGGATAGGTATAGACCCTGCGCGGCATGCCCCACAGGCCGACAAGGTGCATCGGGAAGAAGGCCGCGTTGAAGCCGATGAAGGCCAGCCAGAAATGCCAGCGTCCGAGGCGCTCGCTCATCATGCGGCCGGTGATCTTGGGGAACCAGAAATAGGCGGCACCCAGCAGTGGGAAAACCGAGCCGCCGATCAGCACATAGTGGAAATGCGCGACGACGAAATAGGTGTCGTGCACCTGCAGGTCGAGCGGCACCGAGGCCAGCATGACACCGGTGAGACCGCCAATGACGAAGATGAAGAAGAAACCGAAGACGAAGAGCAACGGCGTGCGGATCACCGGTCTGCCGTCCCACAAGGTCGCCAGCCAGCAAAAGATCTGCACGCCGTTGGGAATGGCGATCAACATGCTGGATGCCGTGAAGAAGCTTGCACCGAGCTTCGGCAATCCCGTCGCGAACATGTGGTGGACCCAGAGACCGAACGACAGGAAGCCGACCGCCATCAACGACAGGACCAGCCCGAGATAGCCGAACGCCGGCCTTCGAGCGAAAGCGGGAATGATCGCGGAGACGATGCCTGTCGCCGGCAGGAAGATGATGTAGACCTCGGGGTGACCGAAGAACCAGAACAGGTGCTGGAACAGCAGGGCGTCGCCGCCCTCCGCTGGATTGAAAATATGCGTTCCGACCAGCCGGTCGAGGATCAGGAAGGTCGAGGTGATCATGACCGCCGGCATGGCGAAGACGACGACGAATGAGGTCACCAGCAACGCCCAGACATAGAGCGGGATCTTGTCCAGCGACATGCCTGCCGCACGCTGCTTCAATACGGTGACAACGGTCGCGACGGCGACCGCCAGCGATGAGACCTCGGTATAGGTGATCATCTGCGCCCACACGTCGGCGCGCTTGCCGGGACTGAATTCGGGACCTGACAGCGGCACATAGGCGAACCAGCCGACATCCGGCGCCATTGCAAGGGCGAAGGACACCCAGGCGAAGAGACCTCCCGAGACATAAATCCAGTAACTGAACGCGTTCAGGCGCGGAAAGGCGATGTTGCGGCTGCCGACCATCAGCGGCACCAGATAGATGCCGGTCGCCTGCACGATGGGCACGGCAAACAGGAACATCATGGTGACGCCATGCATGGTGAACAGCTGGTTGTAGAGGTCCGGCCCGATCAGGCCGCGTTGCGGTCCCGAAAGCTGGATGCGCATGGCGACGGCGCTCAGCCCGCCCAGGCACAGAAACCCGAATGCCGTGATCAGATAGCGCCTTGCGACGACCTTGTGATCAACGCTGGACAACGCGCCGATGATGCCGGGCGGCGTCCGCCATGTGCGCGCGAGCCAGCGGTGAAGGCTGGCATCGTCCATGCCGGTGTCGCGCGGCCCATCACGTTCGGGGGCAACGTCGCCCTTGGCAGTCGCCTTACGTTCCGGCGGCAGGTCGCGTTCGCTGGCCAGGTCCGCGCTGCTCATTTCAGGCCCTCGAGATAGGCGACGATCGCGTTGAGCTCGTCGCCATTGAGCTCGACCACCGGCATGTGGGAGCCGGGCTTGATGCCTTGCGGATCGGCTATCCAGGCGGCGAGATTGCCGCGGCTCATCCTCAAGGTTCCCGCGGCAAGTGTTTGCCGGCTGGCAATATGGGTGAGATCCGGAGCGACCGTTCCGCCCGCGGGCGTGCCGCCGATCTTGTGGCACATCACGCAGGGACGCTTGAGAAACAAGTCCGCGCCCGCCTTCGCCTCGTCGCCCGTCGGGGCCGCGGCCGGCTGCAGCTGGTCGTTCCACCAGGCGTCGAACTTTGCCCGCGGCTCGGCGATGATAAAGGTGCCCATGTTCGCATGCTGCGCGCCGCAGAACTCGGCGCACTGGCCGCGATAGGTTCCGGGCTTGTCCGCCTTGATATCCAGCACGTTCATGTGACCGGGGATGAGGTCGAGCTTGCCGGCCAGACTTGGGATCCAGAAGGAATGGATCACATCGGTCGAGGTCAGAAGAAGCCGCACCGGTTCGCCGGCGGGGATGTGGATTTCGTTCGCCGTCGTCAGGATGCGGCTCGGCGTGGCATCCTCATAGCGCACCTCCCACCACCACTGGTGCCCGGTCACCCGAATGGTGAGCGCAGCGTTCGAGCCGATTGCCGCAAGCGTCCTGTTGGCCAAGAAGCTGAGCAGGGTCAGCCCGACCAGCGTCGCTGCGGTCAGCCCGACAGCGATGACCACAACGCGCAATTTGCGATGGTCGGCGCTGGCGTCGAGCATCAGCGGCTCGGTGCGCCTGGGTGGCCGCATCAACAGCGGTGCGGCGAGAGCGATCATCACCAGCACCCACACTACCGAGCAAAGCCCTATGAAGAACCAGATCAGCCATGCCAACTCGTTCGCCGCGGGGCCTTTCGGGTCGAGGGCCGATTGCCAGCCCGCGCATCCCTGGAGAGAAAGGACGCTTGCCGCGGCAAACGCCATCGAGGCGAGGCCTTTCACGGCGACTTCCCCAGCGTGGCGGCATCCGGCATGCGGTTTTCCGACGGATGGGGCATCATGTCGTCATTTCGCTGTGGCGCAGCGGAAGAGGGCGCGTTGCCGCTTAGCGAACGCACGAAGGCCGCCAGTTCCCAGATCTGATCGTCGGGGATCTTGTTGCGGAAGCTCGGCATCCCGTTCGGACGTCCGTCGCGGATGGTGGCGTGAATGCTTTCCATCGAGCTGCCATAGATCCATTTCTGGTCCATCAGCGCCGGGCCCATGCCGCCGCCGCCATTGGCGTGGCATCCCGAACAGTTGAACCAGCCGAACAGGCGCTTGCCCTCGCTGAGATGAAAGGCGTTCGCCTCGAAGCTCGCCGCCTTGTTGTTGCTGGCGGAGGGCCTTTGGCCGCCAGGTTCCAGCGTAGTCACGGGCGTCGGCTGCCCGCCGGAGCCGAGCGAAGATTGCGGGCGCGTGTCCCGCTCCTCGCGCTGGCATGCCGCCAAGGCGAGCGTCACGGACAGCAGCGTCGCGAGACCCAGCCTCATCGCACCGGGCTCCCGGCGATGTCGAGAAGCGGAACGCCATATTGCGTCAGAACCGCGTCGATCTCGGCCTTGTGCCTGGCGAGCGCGCTATTCACATCGCCGCGCAGTCGCTCGTCCTCGCGCCGAACGCCCATCGAGATGTCGTACATCAGTGGCAGTTGCGGTCCATCGATGCGAGGTGTGACCGGCGTGATCCGGAGCGGCACCTTTTGCTTCGTAGCGAAGTAACCGGCGAGCGGGCCCCAGACCACGGCGACGTCGACCTCGCCGCTCGCGACAGCTTCCACAATGCGCGCCGCGGGGTTGGGAGCGGAATAGTCGCCGTAGACCGGGTAGCCGACGAGATGTCCGACAATGCCGCGACGGCCGAGCGCCTGGACCGGCGGCGAATTGGCGCCGTCATCGCCGATGAGCTGAACGCCGATGCGCATGTCGCGCAGCCGTGGATCGTTAAAGGACGTTACGTCCGGTCCATCCTGTCGTGCGACAAAGACGTAGGAGGATCTGTAGTAGGGCGAGGTGGTGCGTAGCATTTCGACATTTGCCGGCGTTCCGAGCACCAGATCGCAAAGCCCCGCTTTCAGCGTGTTGCGAACGAAGCCGCGGCGCTGCGCCCACCAGGTGTAGGTAAGCTTCGCGCCAAGGTCGGCCGCAACGATCTCGGCGATCTTGTTCTCGAAGCCTTCGCCGCTGGCGTCGGAGAACGGCATGTTGTTGGGATCGGCGCAGGCGCGCAGTTCCCGCGCATCCGCCGCGCCGGCCAGAACCAGCCAGACCAACGCGACGAGACCGGCCACGAGGGCCCGCGGGGCGGATCTTTTCGCCAGTGCCGTCGGTTTGAATGCATCAAGGCAGTCGGAACACATAGAGCGTGCCTCCCGCCGTTGTCGTGTTTTTCAAGTCCTTCATCGCGTTGACGAAACCGAGCGCAGCAGTGGCATCGCGCGGGTCGAGATCGCCCGAGACGATGGCGCCGGCCCAGCCGCCGACGCCGGACAGGATCGCGACATATTGGTGTCCGTCGGGGCCGCGATAAGTCACCGGCTGGCCGATGATGCCGGAGGAGGTCTTGAACTGCCAAAGCAGTTCGCCGGTCTTCGCGCTGACGGCCTTGAACCAGCCTTCCATGGTTCCGTAGAAGACGATATCGCCGGCGGTTACGACCGCGCCGCTCCATACCGGGAAGTTTTCCTTGAGGCTCCAGGCCGGTTTCTCCGCGGCGATATCCCACGCGGTGAAGGCCCCGCGATTGCCGCCGGGGCCCGGAATCATGCGCACGTTCATTCCGACATAGGGTGTGCCGGCGATGTAGTTCACCTCGACGCCTTGTTCGTCCATGCACAGATTGTTGTGCGGGATGTAGAGCAGGCCCGTCTTCGGCGAGAAGGCGGAAGGCTGCCAGTCCTTGAGGCCCGAGGCGGTCGGGCAGATGTCGCGGACGACCTTGCCGGTCCCGGTCTTCTTGTCGGGGTTTGCCATCAGCCTGCCCGTCTTGAGATCCACACCCTTGCTGGAGTTGACGGGGCCATAGGGTTTTGCGGACAGGACCTCGCCGGTGGTGCGATCAAGGACGTAGAGATAGCCGTTGCGCTCCGGCCGGACCAGCACCTTGCGCGGCTTGCCCTGCCAGTTCATGTCGAGCAGGATCTGCTCATTGATGCCGTCATAGTCGTGCAGATCGTGCGGCGTCCACTGATAGAACCATTTGGCCGCTCCGGTATCGGGATCGCGGGCAAAAATGCCCGATGTCCATTTGTTGTCGCCGGGGCGCAGGTCAGGGTTCCAGGGGCCTGGATTGCCGGTGCCGTGGAAGATCAGATTGAGATCGGGATCATACGAGATCCAGCCCCACATATTGCCGCCGCCGATCTTCCAGGCCTCCGGCGGCCAGGTCGTCACACCGAGGTCCCTGCCCTTGTCCATGTCGTAATGCGGCTTGAAATCCGGGCCGATCAGCACCTCCTTGTCGGGACCCGTGCTGTAAGCCGTCCAGACGACATGGCCATCGCCGGCGTCGAGCGCCTTGACCCAGCCGCGTACGCCCATCTCGCCGCCCGAATTGCCGACGAGCACTTTGCCCTTCACCACCAGCGGCGCCATGGTGAGGGTCTCGCCGACATTGATGTTGCCGATATGGGTGTTCCAGATCGGCTGGCCGGAGTTCGCATCGAGCGCGATCGTGTGGCCGTCCAGCGTGTTGAAGAAGATGCGCCCGTCGGTGAAGGCGGCGCCGCGATTGACGACGTCGCAGCACGCCACCCCTTGTGCCGCGGGCTCGGGATTGGGTTCGTATTTCCACTTGATCGGTGCGCCAGGTTTGGAGAGGTCGAGCGCGTAGACGATGTTGGGAAAGGGCGTCACGATATACATCGTGCTGCCGACCACCAGCGGTGCCGCTTCCTGGCCCTTGTTCACGCCGGTCGAGAAGGTGAAGGCGACCTGCAGGTTCTTGACGTTGCCTGCATTGATTTCCGCGAGCTCGCTATAGCGGGTCGAGGCGTAGTTCTTGGCTGGCATCGTCCATTGGCCGTCGTCGGGCGGGGCGGCGGAGGCCGGCGGCGAGATCGCAGGCGTCGAGGGCGACTCCGAGGCGGCCATCAGAACTGGGAGACAGGCCAGCATCATCGCCCCAACAATGCTTAATCCCGCATATTGCCGCGCAGCCCGGGTGAGGCGAGCGCGTCCGGACTGCGCACACCTCGCCGTCAGCTGTCGCGCTGCCTTCATTTCGGGACCGAGCCTCCGACGCTGGCGCCCAGTTCGGCGGCTATGTCGGCCTCGCGCCCGGCGCAAAGCGGATGACCCCAGCCGGATGCGCTTTTGCCGCCTGGGTCGAGGTCGTAGATGATGGCGTCCTTGCGGTTGGGATTGACGCCTGCCGGAACCTTGTCGAGGCCGAGCGCTGCGCGGACGCGCCAGGCGACGTTGTGGTCGGCGCAGGAGGAATCGCCGCTGACCCCGAGGCCGCCGACGATCGCCTTGCCGTCGTACAGGGCCAGGCCTCCGCCGAACACCACCACGCCTCCGATCGGTTTGCCGATCAGCGGGTCATTGGGGCTGCCGAATGTCTTGGCGTCGCCGGCGTAAGCCGCCGCCTGATTGACGGGGTTGGTGGCCTGCAGGCCGAACAGCGGCCCGCCTGGTTGCACGCCGGCATAAAGATTGGCGGTCGACAGGGCCATATTCGCCAGGCTGAGCCCGTTGGCCGTGTTGGCCTTCTCGGCCGCGACCAGCCGGCTGCCGGGCCATTGCGCGTCCACGGTAGGGCCGCTGAAGGCGACGGCGCAGACCGTACCGTCACGGGCAACGATCGCGGCCCATTCATTGCTTTCGAAGCCGCCATTTGCCGGCCCGCCACTCGCCTTGACATTGGCCTTCAAGGCCGACAGCAGTTTGTCGTGATCGGTCGGGCAGGGCGCTTGCGCCCAAGCGGGATTGTGTGGCAGCACCGCGATGGCCAAGAGCAGGAGGCCAAGAGCGGCCGACGGACACTGGCGGAAATGCATGGCGCTTCGGAACACCTTGTTCAACGCGGACAACAAGGGAAAACAGAAATCTGGCGGCAGAAACTCCGGTCTCGCCGTTCTGCAAGCTGATCCTGCTCTTGCTGCGCGAAACCGAACGGACAACGAGCCCCTTTGTTCCTGCTGCCCAGAAAGGGACTGCAAGAATTGCGTGTGGCAGGTGCATCCATATCGAAGTCCGGCCCAACAGCACCAAGGACCTGGCGGTGCCATCACCGCTCCTGGGAGGCGGCCAGCGTTCCTCGATTGCTGCAGCCGTCAACAGCAGGAGGTACGCGGCTGCTTGGTCTTGCGACATGTGCAGTAGAGGAACCAGCTGTGCCGCCCTGCGTTGGACGGGCAATGGAGCAGCTTCGTTCAGATTTCGCGCCGATCGCACAGCCCGGTTACTGGCTGGCCCTGCTGCTTTTGTTGCTTCCCTATGGGGTCGGCGTGTTCTTCCTCATCAGGACGTGCCACTGCCTGTGACTTGATCCGCTGCCTCGGCGGCGTCGAGCTCGAGGCAAGGCGCGCTCGCGCAAATCCCGGTCTGGATCGCCCAGCTGACGAACACTTTCCTGGCCGCGGCGACCGGCCCGCGGCCATCATATGCCGCGCAGCAAGCGTCGCTGGCCAAACCGTGCAGGCGGCACCGCTTCTCGAACGGCCACTCCTCCAGGAATTCGATGGCGTCCATCGCGCAACGGATTTTCCTCACGCCAAATGGCACGTCATCAACAAGGACAGGTTCAGCGAACACATCAGTGCTCATCGCGCCTGGTTCTGCCGCGCCGTGGTCGTGACCATAGTTGTCGCTTTGCCGAGAAATCAAAGCACGCCCAACGGGCTCCCCGAAGACATTTGGGCCCATGACCTTCCTCCGCTTGATGCGCCAATCGCCGGCAGGCCAAACAGATGCTCAGCAAGGTGTTGGGCATGTGCCGGCGGCGCTGAGGTGAAATATTGGAAGCGCGATTTTCGGCGTCAAGAGCCGCCCCGTGGCGGCCGACCCTGGCTCACCTGGGGTGGGTTGGCAACTCCGCCGATCTGGGTGACGGGCGGCCGAAGAGACAAGCAGCGGCTGGTGTTTGCGTTCGGCTCCATGGGCTGACTAGAGCTGCGCGTGGAGCGTGCTGGCCAGCCAATCGGTGAACTTTTCGCGCATGGGACGCGATCTCCATTCGGCAAGGCTGATCTGCCTCGAGCGCTTCAGATCTTCGTTGAACAAGTCGATCTGCGTTCGTGCGAATTCCTTGCCATAGACGTTGAGCGTGGCCTCATCGTTCAAACGCAAAGACCGCTGGTCCAGGTTGGTGGAACCGAAGCTCGCCCAGACGTCGTCCACGATCAGCAGTTTGGGGTGATACATCGTGGGCTGAAACTCGTAGATCCGCACCCCGGCCTCGAGCAATTTGCCCCAGAAATAGCGCGAAGCTTTGCGGACGATCGGAACATCCGTCAGGGAATTGGGAACGATCACATCGACGGCGACGCCTCTTTTTCTGGCGTCCAATATCTGCTGCAGGGCGATGTCGTCCGGGACGAAATAGGCCATGCCGATGCGCAGGTGGTCTTTGGCCGCGGCTATGGCGGCCAGCATCATCAGCTCCATGTTTTCGGAGCCGTTCGGCTGCGAAGAAAGGATCAGCTGGGCACGGAGCGCACCCGCGGCTTCGGGCGGCAGGTAGAAGTTCTCGCCCTGCAACGTCTCGCCCACTGTTTCCAGCCAGTTCTCGGCGAAGGCCGCCTGGAACCCGGGCACAGCAGGCCCTTCGATCTGGTAGTGCGTGTCGCGCCACTCATTGGGGTTGCGCGCATCTCCCAGCCAGTTGTCCGCGATGCCGACCCCGCCTGTGAAGGCGACCCGCCCGTCCACAATGAGCAGCTTGCGATGCGTCCGGTTGTTGACGCGGTCGAGCGTGTACCAGTGGATCGGCCGATAGCGCTCGAACCGAACGCCAGCACTCGTCATGATTTGGATCAGCTTCTCATCGAAGGGAAGACTGCCAAGCCAATCGACGAGCACGCGCACTTCGACACCCTCTCGGGCTTTCGCAGCCAAAGACGTGGCGAACTCGTAGCCGACCGAGCCCGACCAATAGATGTAGGTTTCCATGTTGATGGTCTTTCGGGCCGAACGGATCGCTTGCAGCATGGCGGGAAAAATCTCGTCGCCGTTGACGAGGGTCTGCACGGCGTTCGCCTCGAACATCTGCCCCTGCGAATAGCTGCTCATGCTCCTTGCGAATTGCGGATCTGCCGCATCGAAACGGTGCGGCACGATGGTGCGGATGACACGGGTCTCGGGGATCAAGTTGATCGCGAGCAGCGTGACCAGACTGGCGACAAGCGCGACGGCCAAATACTTGAGGCTGCTGAGCAGTCTCCGCCGGTTCCGACCAAATCTCACCTTTCACGCGCCCGCTGGAGGCGCCAGGGTGGCCGCCCCATACCAATTCAGACTTTGCCGATCGAAAACGACACACAGTGCTGCGTAGGCCAGCAGCACCAGGAATGCGGCGGGACGGGACGCTAAAGTCCCGATTGAGGTGAGGAAACTCGTTATCGGGTGATTTGCCATGCTCAAGAACTGTTGATCCTGACGCAGGTTCCAGCCTTGACCCGGGAGTCTGAAGTGCAAGCCTGAAGCTATAACAACTTTCGACCACGCCTGCATCCTTCGCAGGCAATCGGCGTTGAAGAAGGATCCTAGAGGGCGGGTTTAGACATGGACACGAAGCCAACTGACGCTGACACGGTTTCCGCTCAGGAACCGGATATCATCGTGAACAAGACCGCACATTTCGTCGGGGAATGGATCGACGAGCACAAGGCGGAAGCCGCAGCTGCAATCCCGGCCGAAATCGCCGCCGAGAAGCTCGCCGAACAATGCATCGCCGATGCCGAAGGCCTGGGAATACTGGCTGAGGATATCGGCGACGAAGTCGGCGATCTCAAGCAATACATCGCGGAAACAGTGCTCGGAGACGAAACTTCCAGCAATGGCAAGATTGAGAGCCCGCCCGATCCGCTCCCGGCGGCGCCGAATGGAGAAACCAATGCCGAAGTTCCGTTTTGAGTTCATCGAAAGTACGGCGCAGCCGGCCATCCAGGTCGACATGGAAAATTTGGATGCCGCCAAGGCCGAGGCGAAACGCGCGGCTAAGGAGGCGATGCTCGATGGGATTGTCGAAGGCGTCGACCCGACATCGTGGGTTACGAGAATCTACGACGAAGCGGGGTATCTGGTCGCCACGATCGGATTCCAGGACCTTGTGGCCGCGCCCCAAGCTGTCGGACAAGCCCACGAACAGACCGATGAGCCCGGCGTGATACGCTCGGGCTGATGCCGCTCCTGGGCAGGCCATCGGAACCTCAGTCGAGCTTTCCAGGCCAGGTCAGCTCGATCCACGCCGGGGCATGATCGCTTGGCCTTTCCAAAGCTCTTACCGCAGCATCGACGCCCGCCCCTCGCAGCCGGTTTGAAAGTGCCGGACTGATCAGGAGATGGTCCATTCGCAGGCCGGAGCTCCGGTCATAACCGCCCCGGTAGGAGAAGTTCCAGTAGGTGTAGACCCTCTTCTCGGGATGGATCTGCCGAACCGCATCCGTCCAGCCCATCTTCAGCAAATCGGCGTAAGCGTCACGACTCTGCGGGAAAAACACTGCATCGCCCAACCAGCGCGCCGGCACCACCGCATCAATCAGGGTTGGCACCACGTTGTAATCGCCGCACAGGACCGTTTCCTCTTTAAGCAAGGTCTGGGAATAGCTGATCAAACGCTGGAACCACGCGAGCTTGTAATCGAATTTAGGTCCAGGCGCGGGATTGCCGTTCGGCAGATAGATGCAGCCGATCACCAGCCCATCCACCTCGGCCTCGATGTAGCGGCTGTGCGTATCGTCCGGGTCGCCTGGCAGTCCGCGCCTGCGCTCCTGCGGCTGTTTCCCACGGGCCAGAATCGCTACGCCGTTGTAAGATTTCTGCCCATGCCAGACGGCGCAGTAGCCAGCCTGCCGGATCGCCTCGGCAGGGAACTTCTCATCGGATGTCTTGAGCTCCTGCAGGCAGACGATGTCATAGCCGGTTTCGCCAAGCCATTTCAGGAGGACCGGCAATCGCCCATTGACGCCATTTACGTTGAAAGTAGCGATCCTGGTCATCCGGTTATCTTGGCCGATGATCTCTCCGGGCAGTCACCCCGATACTTGGTTTGGAATACTAGCTGTCTTTCTTGTAGGATTTGGCGGCCTCATCGATCTTGCGCCAATCGTTTCCGTGACGTCGCACCAGCTCCCGCGCCTGAGCCGGCGAGATGTTTTGCGTTACCACGATATGGTTCACTTCCGTTTCTTCGCCTTTCAGCGGGCGCGAACGTGGCCTTCTGGGCCGGCTCGCCGCTGTTTCATCTGCATCACGTCGTCTCGCCATGGGCTGACCTCTCCTGATCCGGATTAACCGTCGAATGCCGGGAAGGTTTCCGCTCGCGGTTCCTCGAGCAGTTCGGCTTGTCTCGGCTGTGTGGCTTGAACCCAAGGAACTTGCGCGGCGTTCCTTGCGAGCAGAGCTAGCAAGCGCAATCCGATGGAAAAATCCGAAGCCCATTTTGAACCGCAGAAGCCTCGTGGTGCCGAAGCGCGCTTCCCGTACGATCGAGCGGCAGTTGAGCGGTTCCAGCTTGCGTTTCCGCGCGCGAGGTGGAACGACGAGCTCAGGAGCTGGTTCGTGCCCGGAAAAACGGCGGCGCGGCGGATCGAGCGCTGGCTGGCACAGGAGACAGCGGCTCGCGCAGCCCATGACGACAGTAAGGGGCGGGATGCCTTCGCCTTCGATCCACTGTCGAGCCACTATCTGGAAGTCGCGGACGACCTGCGCATTCGCGCGCCTTATTCGAAGACCGTGCTGGAGGACTGCGAGCGGTTCCATGGGCGAGTTGGGACGACGAACTGCGGGTCTGGCGGGTGCCTTTTCGCGCTTATGAGGAGCTGCGGCGCCGTTGGCCAAGCATCGAAAGAGCCGCCCAGCGCGCCGAGCCGGAGGAGAGGAAACGCCGGCGGGAGGCTGGTAAACACTCCGATGAGCACAAGGCCGCCAGGCTGCGCCATGCCGAACGCAGGCGCCGGCGCTATCCGGTTCCAGCCGAAGACCTGCCTCCGCTCGGTCGCGCCGTGGCGACGGTGCAATATGACGTTGTTGTCTTCACCGGGATTTCAGGCGAGCTCGCCGACCCCTCTGAGCTGGCGCCGTTCTACCCACAGTCGATGGAGACCGGCTTCGGCGCCGTTTGGGCGAGGTGGCGGCCGCCGACCTTGGCTGAACTGATCAAGACATGGCCGGCGCGGCGTCCTGCCGGATCAGCGGAACGATCGAGAGGGTGGTGGCGGCCGACGCTTGGCGAACTCAGAATCGCTCGCCGAAAGGCGAAAAGCCTGGAGCGGAGAAAACGTTCGCGAAGTGCCGATTGATATTCTTGGGTCTTTGATGGCTGTCACATGACAAGCGAGACGGGCCGCCGCCAAGGCTCGCGTACCCGACGTTCAGGTGGAATGTCACAGGCCGAAAAGGAATTTCGGGTGCGATTTCAGCCCCGCGGGACCGGCATCCCCGCAGCCAAGCACGCGAGCTCATCGACTTGATCAGCATCGACGCAGCTTCGCTTCTTCGGCAGGCGCGCCTTCTCAAGAAGACGTAACCGCTCAGGCGCGATTTTCATCACGGCCTCATTTGTTAGCGCGCGACTTGCCGGAGAGGCGTATCACCCCTTTGTCGTTCGTACCGAGTAGTGAGGCAAGCGGACGCTTGAAAGCGGTATCGTGCTTTCGCCCCTGGCTAGGAGGCACGCATGTCCCTGCATGGTGTTTTGGATTCCACCCAACTTGAAATCCTCTCAAAAGCTGTCCATCGCTATTGTTCAAGGCATGGACTTGAGAGCGAGGAAGACCGCCAGTTGGTCGCCATGAGGGCCATGAGCCTTTTCGGCCAGGGCACAACTGACCTTGACCGGCTGTCCGCGAGACTGGAAAAGCTCGAAGAACCTGGGCACGGCTAAACCGGCTGGCAAGCGTGCAGCCGTAACAGCTCCAGCGCAGCGCTCCTAATCCCGCCAAATTGCGCCATCGCTAGCAAAAAGATCGCCAACACCAGCTGCTTGCTGCAGCGTAGAAGCTTCGGCGAAAGCGAATGCGGGGAGAAGAGGGTGATGGTGCCAGAGGCGGATTCGAAGCGAAGGAAATCTGGCTTTGTTTCCAAATAGTTGACGCCCACACAAGAGCAGGGATAGCCAACAAAAATACCAACAAAATATTTCTGTGGATTGGTTCGGTTCCCGGAAATCGCTCTATTCGCTCAATGCCATCGCATCCCAACCTTATCTCAGAAGCGGAGCGTTGAGCAAGTCGCAGGTCCGCTGCTGCCTCCAATTTCCCCGAGATCTGATCGCCCTTACCACTTGAAGATGGCGGCGAGAGCGTCTTTCGACTTGACGCTTACGTCCTTGAAAATATTGAACTTTTCGCGGCATTTGTTACACAGTCTGTTACACGGCTACAGCGTTAATTTAAGCTCTCGGCATCTGAGCTCGCGCGCCCGAGCATCGACCTAATCCGATACTGGCTCGGGGCATCGTTGCTCCCGGAGCTTCAGCGTAGTCTCGCAAAAATTCCCAAGCCGCTTCGGGGCTGACGAGTCTGCGAAGCCGACGAGCGATAGGCAATACCGAGACGCAGACATTACGTGACGGCACTTGATATTGCAGTGCAGCAAGCGTAGAGCACCGCCCGCTTATGGGAGTGTCGTCCATGGCCCTTACCAATGCTGGTAACGAGGCAGAACCTGTCGAACAATCGAGCCATTCTGAGGTCGAGCAGCACAGCACCAAGGTGCTGATGCTGGGCGCGTTGGGCGTGGTTTACGGCGATATCGGCACCAGCCCGATCTATGCATTCCGAGAGGCGTTGCACGCATCGGCCGGTGGCAACGTCGCCAACCGTGGCGACATCCTCGGCGTACTCTCGCTGATCATCTGGTCGCTGACGATCACCGTCACCATCAAATACATCATGTTCGTGCTCCGTGCCGACAATCGCGGCGAGGGCGGGGTGCTGTCGCTGATGGCGCTGGCGCGCAACAGTTTCCCGACGCGCTCGGCGGTGATCCTCGGCATCGGCATTGTCGGCGCGGCGCTTTTTTTCGGCGACGCAGTCATTACGCCGGCGATCTCGGTGCTGTCGGCGGTCGAAGGTATGAATGTCGTCACGCCGACCTTCCAGCCCTATGTGGTGCCGCTGACACTGGCCAT
The DNA here is from genome assembly GCF_004023205.1 of Mesorhizobium sp. M1A.F.Ca.IN.020.03.2.1. Lineage (NCBI taxonomy): Bacteria > Pseudomonadati > Pseudomonadota > Alphaproteobacteria > Hyphomicrobiales > Phyllobacteriaceae > Mesorhizobium > Mesorhizobium sp. M1A.F.Ca.IN.020.03.2.1. The sequence goes on from NZ_RZSV01000052.1 coordinate 24,883, forward strand.
TCTGGCGGTCGTGTTTGCGGTACAGCGGTTTGGCACCGGCGGCGTAGGATTGGTGTTCGGGCCCGTTACCGCGCTGTGGTTCCTGGCCATCGGCCTTTCCGGCCTCAACCACATCATGGACGACCCGGAAATCCTGCTGGCAATCAGCCCGCATTATATCGTGTCATTCCTGATCAACTCGCCCGAAGTCGCCTTCGTCACGGTTGGTGCGGTTTTTCTCGCCGTCACCGGCGCTGAGGCGCTCTATGCCGACCTCGGCCATTTCGGGCGCAAGCCGATCGTGCTTGCCTGGCTGGCCATCGTGTTTCCTTGCCTGTTGCTCAACTATGTCGGGCAAGGCGCCTTCGTGCTGGCGAATGGCGGTGTCGTCGGTCATCCCTTCTTCGAGATGAACGAAGGCCGGATGCTTATCCCGATGGTGGTGCTGGCGACGGCGGCGACCGTGATCGCCAGCCAGGCGGTGATCTCCGGCGCTTTCTCGCTGACCAGGCAAGCAGTGCAGCTCAACATGCTGCCGCGCCTGGAAATCCTGCATACGTCGGAAAGACAATCCGGCCAGATCTATATGCCGCGCGTCAACATGCTACTGGCGCTCGTGGTGATGCTGCTGGTGGTCGGCTTTGGCGAATCCAGCAAGCTTGCCTCGGCCTACGGCATTTCGGTGACAGGCAACATGCTGGTGACGAACATACTGCTTTATGTCGTCATGACGCGCATCTGGAAATGGCCGCTCGGCGTCGCGATAGCCTTAATGGCGGTGTTCGTCTTCATCGATACCGGCTTCTTTGCAGCCAACATCGTCAAGGTATTCGAAGGCGGCTGGGCCTCGCTTGCCATTGCCGCAGTGATCGTGATGACCATGTGGACTTGGATAAGAGGCACCAGGTATCTATTCGACAAGACGCGCAGGAACGAGATTCCGCTCGATTCCCTTGCAGGCAATCTGTTGAAGAGGAAACCGCAGCTGATGTCCGGTACGGCCGTGTTCCTGACCAGCGATCCCGCCAGCGCGCCGACCGCGTTGATGCACAGCCTGAAGCACTACAAGGTGCTGCACGAACAGAATGTCATCCTCTCGGTGGTGACGGCGCAACAACCCGTCGTGCCCGACAGTGACCGGGTCAAGATGGAAACGATCAACGAGCTGTTCATGCGGGTGACGCTGACCTTCGGCTATATGGAGCAGCCCAATATCCCGCGCGCGCTGGCGATCTGCCGCAAGCAGGGCTGGAAGTTCGACATCATGACGACCTCTTTCTTCCTGTCGCGGCGCTCGCTCAAGGCCTCGCCCAATTCCGGCATGCCGGTCTGGCAGGACAAGCTGTTCATCGGGCTGGCGCGCACGGCGGCCGACGCAACGGAATATTTCCAGATCCCGACCGGACGCGTCGTCGAGATCGGAACACAGGTGGCGATTTAGTGCATGCCGCAGTTCAGCAGCTGAGAAGCCACTTGAGCGTGTCCATAGAAAGCGCCTCACTGAATACCAAACATCCCCATCCTCTGTTTGGTACGTTTCCAACTCTTGATATCTTGGAATTGACCAAGGATCGCTGCTTGGGTTCTGTCTCGGGAGGCGCGACTTCGGTGAGCAGAACTCTAGCAGCCCTTTCCCAGACTCTCCGCATGAATCGGAGTAGCCTGCTTCCATCGGCGATTTACATGTGGCATCGCCGTTGAGCGACGGCCACCCTTCCGCCCTAATGGGAGGAACAGCTATGGTCAGTAACACCAGCTCAATGAGTGGCATTGCCTATCCCAGCGACCTGGCTTTGTTGAAGCAGGTCTTTGATCGTGTCTGCGCCGAGGCAGGTATCTCCGTTAGTAGCATGCAGGCGGAGCGCCTGAGCGTGAGCGTAATGGCACTGTTCTCGGACGGCGAGTTCGATGAGGCCGTTCTTTATGAACGCCTTAAGCTTGATGCCCGCTCCTTGCCCAGAACGGGCAGCGTATGACCTCCGATCATCAGGAAGTCCTCACGAGCCTTGTAGCTCGTTATGAAACCGTAGTGTCGATACAGGACCGGATCGTTGAGCACGACCGGCGTTTCGGGCCTAGCATCCGAATTGGATGAAGTCCTACTGGAGCGGCTGCTCGTCTCGTTACGGAAGGCCCGCGTCGCCCTGGAGCTGGGCGGTGATCAGGGTGGATTTGCGGCGATAGCGTTCCTCGACGATTTCGAACAGATGGAAGCGCTGTTGGTCGGTGAGGCTGTGAGTTCCGAAGTCATCGAGGATGAGCAGTTGCGCGCGGGTGAGTTTGTCGATGAGGCGTGGGAAGCGGCCATCGAGACGAGCGAGCGCCAAATCCTCGAACAGGCGCGGCACGCGCACATAGAGCACGGAATGATCGAGCCGTGCCGCTTGCCGTCCGAAGGCGCAGGCCAGCCACGACTTGCCGGTTCCGGTCTGGCCGGTGACGATCAGGTTCTCATGAGTTTTCAGCCATTTGCCCTGGGCGAGCGCCATGGTGCTGCGCCGGTCGAGTCCGCGCGGCGCGGCAAAGTCGATGTCCTCGATGCAGGCTTCGGGAAAGCGCAGCCTGGCTGAGGCGAGCCGGTTCCGGACGCGCTTGTCGGCCCGCATGGCGACCTCGCGGTCGAGCATCAGGCCGAGCCACTCGTCACGGCTGAGTTCGTTGGCGTTGTTGCGTTCGGCCAGTTCGCGCCAGGCGGCAGCCATGCCGGCCAGACCGAGGGCCTGCATCTGGTCGAGGGTAGGGTTCGTCAGCATTCTTTCTTTTTCCTTCACGGTAATAGGTGGAGCCGCGGATGTTGGCGTCTGGGGTGTCGGCTTTGCCGGTTCTGCGGAGCTGGCCCGGTCGAGGCCGGCTTTGAGGATGGCGGTGACGGAGGAGTAGGCGATCGCGTTGATCAGCAGCGCCCGCTCGCAGGCGGCATCGAGACGCTCCGGCCCATAGCGCGGCGCCAGCGACAGGATGCCCATGGCCGAGCGATATCCCTGTTCCGGATGCGGCCGGTCGCGCATCATGCGCTCGACCAGGATGGCGGCGTTGGGGCCGATCCTGGCCGCCCTGCTGATCAGGCTGGCCGGCGTGGTGTTGGCGTAGCGCTGGTGCGCCTTGGGCATGTGTTCGTTGACGGTGACATGGCCGGAACGCTGTGAGCGACGGACATGGCTGGCGACACGCTGGTGATCGTGGAAGATCTCGACCACTCGATGCGTGAGCCGCACCTCGACGGTGCGCCCGATCAGCCGGTGCGGCACCGAGTAAAAGGTCTTGTCGACCTCGACATGGTAGTCAGGATGGACCTTCGCCGACTTCCACTCGGCGTATTCGAACGGTGCCGCCGGCAGCGGCTTCAAGGCAGCCGCTCGATCTCCCCGAACAGTTCGCGGCGGCTTTGGCCGACATGGCGCATCGGCCGGTTGTTCAGCTCCTCGAGCAGTTCGGCGATCGCCGCGTTGAGCTCGGCGATCGAGAAGAAGGATCGGTTCCTCAGCCGCGCCAGAATCCAGCGCTCGACAATCAGCACCGCGCCTTCGACCTTGCCCTTGTCGCGCGGCTTGCGGCTGCGGGTCGGCAGGATGGTGGTGTCGTAATGCTCGGCCATCGCGGCAAAGGTCGCGTTCAGCGTCGGCTCGAACCACAGCGTCTTGACGACACCGGCCTTCAGGTTGTCGCACACGATCGCTCTGGTGACGCCGCCGAAGAAGGCGAGCGCTCGCACCTGGCCCTCGATCCAGTCCGGCAGCTTCTGGCTGGAGCTGGCAAAGGCGAAGGTCAGATTGGAGGCGCCCAGCACCGCGACAAAAATGTGCGCCGGGTAAATGATGCCGGTCGCCGGATCGATCACCGGCACCGTCTGCCCGGCATAGTCCGTCTGCATCACCGCGCCCGCCGCATGCCGGTTGCGGAATGTCGCGCTCGTCCGGCGCTCGAAAGCGGCGAAGTGCTCGCAGAACCAGGTGTAGCCGTAGCCGTCGGGGTTGGCGGCGCGATACTCCTGCCACAACAGCGTCAGCGTCACCCCCTTGCGCTTCAACTCCCTGGCGATCAGCGCAAAGTTCGGTTCGCTTAGGTCTTGCGGCGGACGACCGGCACGGCCAAACAGCAGCCGCTCAAGTGTCGCGTCGTCGTGCGATATCGCTGGCTCGCCTCGTGACCGATCGGGATAGGAGCGATGCAGTCTTTCTGGGGCGGATGAAGGAACCTTTGACACGGTTCGGAATACACCGCGTCGTGACGCAATATGCCGCCATGGCGAGAAAAACCGTGCCGACCGTGGCCACGAAGCGCGTCAGGCCGTGGCCACGAAGCGCGTCAGCCCCATACGATTCGTCACACGACAGCCGTCCACCTCCTGCGTGCCGGCGTCGATATCGACACGATCCGCGCCTGGCTCGGCCATGTGTCGTTGGACACCACGCACATCTACGCCGAGGTTGATCTGGAAATGAAGGCAAAGGCGTTGGCCAAGGTTGAAGTCAGCGGCTTGAAAGAGCCCCCACGGCAGCGATCTCTGCCGTCATTAATGGCATTCCTGAAAGCCCTGTAGCGAACTACCATCGCCGTTCTTCTTATGTGGCGGCTTGGGCCAAGGAAATCACTGACATCCTTGGCTCATCCCCCGGAGACGCAACATAAATTTGGCCGCAACATAACAGGTGAAGTGTTATGCCGAACATATTAGCCGCTTCTGCGAACTCTTTCGCAGTTTCGAGCAGCGGCTTTCGCCGATGATGCGCCAGGAGCATGCGGCCGGCGACAAGGTCTTCGTCGACTATTCCGGCAAGAAGATCCCGATTGTTGATCGCAAGACCGGTGAGATCCGCGAGGCAGAGATCTTCGTGGCAGTGCTCGGCGCATCCAGCTTCACCTTTGCGGAGGCAACTTGGACGCAAACGCTCCCGGACTGGATCGGCTCGCATGTCCGGATGTTTCGTTTCTTCGGAGGCGTTCCCCGGCTGATCGTTCCCGACAATCTGAAGTCGGGCGTCAGCAGCGCCAGCTTCTACGACCCCGAGATCAACCGCAGCTAGGGGAGGGGATTTCGTTGACCATCGGCCGGCAGAGGAGCGGGCCGAGCGTTTCGTGACATGACCGAACGGAATTTCGTCCGGCTGCGCAAAAAGGTGCCCTGTCGAGACTTACTTGTTAGCAGGGACGAACTCGTGAAGAGTTAAACGACTGATAAGGCAACATTATCATTCGTTTTATGATGCCGACAAGCACAGCGCTTTCTGCGCAAATAGATTGCTAAAAGCGCCGTCATGACTCATCGTGCTTGCGATGATTCTGCGACCCAACCCCTCTCTGTCTCGCCGTGGCGTGCTTGGCGGCGCCTCTTCGATCGCACCGATGGCAACGGTGCCGACCTGGGTTGCGCGGGGCCGCCCTCGACACCCAAACGGTTGCGGGACAAGGCATCGAGGACATTGCAGTCACGGCCGGCGCCGCCATCGGCGCGCTCGATGCGGTGGTCCGCCGGCCGTGACTGC
>NZ_RZSV01000530.1:0-253 GCF_004023205.1 Mesorhizobium sp. M1A.F.Ca.IN.020.03.2.1
ACCAGCCGGTTCAGCGTAGCGTTCTGGGCGTTGGAGCTGAGCAGCCGGTCAAGCGCCAGCGGGGTGGCGCCGATCGCCTCGTAGAGTTTCGCTTCCGGCGCGGTGAGGCCGGCGGCGAGGCGATCCGGCACGCCGGTGCGCACGGCAAAACGCCCGTCCATGCGGCCGGGATTGGGCGCGCGCAGCTGCCGCTCCAGCTCGGCGGTGACCGCCTCGCCATGCGCCAAGCCGGCCAGCGCCAGCGGCACCAGGC
>NZ_RZSV01000531.1:0-240 GCF_004023205.1 Mesorhizobium sp. M1A.F.Ca.IN.020.03.2.1
TGACGTTGAGCGTGTTGCCGAGCGCCGTGGTGAAGGAGCCGGCGCTGAAGACGCCGTTGGTGATGAAGGCGTGGCCGTCGATGCTGAGCGTGGCGATGCCGTCGGGCGAGGCAATGGTGAAGGTGCCGCCCTGGGTGGTGCTCTCCTTGGAGGTGTCGGAGCCGGCCGATTCACCGGCGCCGCGGCTGGCGAGCAGGTCGTCCTCGTTGACCGTCACGTCGCCGCCATTGGCTGCCGGCG
>NZ_RZSV01000532.1:0-222 GCF_004023205.1 Mesorhizobium sp. M1A.F.Ca.IN.020.03.2.1
GCGGTCGACGCTCTCAACGACGGCGATCCGCTCAGCGACTCCTTCACCGTCTATTCCGAGGACGGCACGCCCCAGCTGATCACCATCTCGATCACCGGCACCAACGATGCCGCCATCATCGCCGGCACCACCAGCGGTGCGGTCGACGAGGACGGCGCCGACGCCCCGGTGACGGCGACCGGCTCACTGACGGCAAGCGACGTCGACAACACCGCCAACGCC
>NZ_RZSV01000053.1:0-30246 GCF_004023205.1 Mesorhizobium sp. M1A.F.Ca.IN.020.03.2.1
GTGCAGGTGGTGGTGGTGCTGGCAGCGGCGAAGCTCCTGTTTTCCATTCCCTTCATGGGATCGCTGTCGCTCCTGCTCTCGGCGGTGCTGGTTTTCGTGCTGGCGCTGGTGCTGCTCGGCTACACGATTTCGACGATCGCGCGCACGCAGATGCAGGCGCTGCAGCTCACCTTCTTCTTCTTCCTGCCCTCGATCATGCTGTCGGGCTTCATGTTCCCCTATCGCGGCATGCCGGGCTGGGCGCAGATCCTTGGCGAGATCTTTCCGCTGACGCATTTCTTGCGCATCACCCGCGCCGTCATGCTGAAGAGCGCGGAACTGCCGGCTGTGGCGACCGAGATCGGCTGGCTGGTGGTGTTCGTGGCGTTGTTTGCCGGCGTTGCGCTGGTGCGGTTCCGGCGGACGCTGGATTGAGCGGCGACTGACCGATCAGGCCGCCGCCGCCATGATCTCCGCGTAGGTGCCGAAATCGACATTGCCGCCGGAAAGCACCACCGCCACGCATTTGCCGGCGAGATCGATCTCGCCGGACGCGAGCGCCGCGAGCGCAACGCAGCCGCCGGGCTCGACCACCAGCTTCAAGTACGCCATGGCGTCGCGCATGGCTTGCGCCGTGGCCTTGTCCGAGACGGCGATGGCGCCGGCGAGGTTTTTGCGGTTGATCTCGAAGGTGATGGCACCGGGCTCGGCGGTCAGGATCGCATCGCAAATAGAGGTGTGGCCGGGCTCATTCGAGACCCGGTCACCCTTGGCGAGCGAGCGGCGCGTGTCGTCGAAATGCTCCGGCTCGACCGCCCAGACTTGCGTCTGTGCCGAGGCGTCCTTCACCGCGACGGAAATGCCGCTCGACAGACCCCCGCCGCCGCAGGGCACGACAATTGCGTCCAGGCTGACGCCCAGCGCCTTCGCTTGGCGCACCAGCTCCAGCCCGATGGTGCCCTGGCCGGCAATGATGGCCGGATCGTCGAAGGGCGGCACCAGCGCCATGCCCTTCTCGATATAGGGGCGAACGATGGTCATGCGGTCGTCCTTGAAGCGGTCGAAAGGCACCACCTCGGCGCCCATCTTGCGCACATTGCCGACCTTGAGCGCCGGCGCGTCCGCGGGCATGGCAATGACCGCCCTGACGCCGAACATGGCGGCCGAAGCGGCGACACCCTGCGCGTGATTGCCGGACGAAAAGGCGACGACGCCGCGGCTGCGCTCTTCTTCGCTTAAGCACGACAATTTGTTGTAGGCGCCGCGGATCTTGAAGGAACCGGTGCGCTGCAGCGTCTCCGGCTTGAACAGGATGCGGCCGCCATAGCGCTTGTTGAGCTCCGGCGATTCGATCAGCGGCGTTTCGACGATCAGCCCGGAAAGCCTGGCGGCAGCGACGTGGATGTCGGAGATGCCGGGGAGGGCGGTCATGGTGGGCCTCGTGAGAATGATGCACATATGCTGCACGGAAAATGCCGCGGCGCGCCAACGAAAAAATGTGATGGAGACAATATTGGCGATGATAGCGTCGACGGCCGTCACCTTCGTCAGTCTCAGGCGGAGCAAGGAGCGAGGCGACGCGGGAATCCATGTCGGCACCTTCGCGATGCGGGCAGCCGAAGCAGAACGGACACTCTTCGCAGGGTCCTCCAGAGCGCGCTCTCGCTTCTGCATTCCGTGATAGCGCTCGCGACATGATCCTCGGGTCAAGCCCGAGGATGACGAAGCGAAGGGCGGCCGCTGCTCACCCCAGCAGCGCGCGCGTCCGCTTCTTGCCGCCGAGCTTGCGCCAGCTGTTGAAACGATGCGTGGCGGCAGCAAAAGAGATCTTCATCTGCTGGGCGACCGTGTAGCGCGACTTGCCGTCGTCGAACATGCGGTAGCAGCATTCGACGCCTTCCTCGGTCAGCTTGCCGTCCAGCGTCTTGTTGTGCGGATTGGCGGGGTCGAATTTTTCGGCCTGCTGCTCGACCAGGCCTTTGAGCCGCTGCAGGTCGGCCTCGATGCTGGCGATGAGATCGAGAACCGGCTTTGGATCGAATGCGTGCGGGGGCTTCTTGTCCGTCATCCCGTGTTTCCTTCGTTTTTGGCTAATGCGTTCCATATAGGTGAACATTCGGCAATAATGAAGGGTGCGAGCGGAAAGCTGGATCGACGAATTCTGCCTGTCCCGCGGCGTTCGCGATTGACCCTCGGCAAACGATTCCCTAGTTTAGAATCGTTCTAAACTAGGGTGATTTTCTCATGCTTTCCCGTGTTTTCGGCTTTGGCCGCCGCTCCTTCGATTCGCTGTCGGAGCAGGAAATCCTGGCGCTGGCGATTTCGTCGGAGGAGGACGACGGACGCATCTACCGGGCCTATGCCGACGGGCTGGCACAAGAGTTTCCACAATCGGCCAAGGTGTTCGAGGCCATGGCGGAGGAGGAAGACGGCCACCGCGATTCCCTCATCGAGCTTCACCGCAAGCGCTTCGGCGAGCGCATCCCGCTGATCCGGCGCGAGCATGTGCGAGGCTACTACGAACGCAAGCCCGACTGGCTGGTGCGGCCGCTCGGCATCGAGCATGTGCGCCGTCAGGCCGAGGACATGGAGCGGCAGGCTTATCGCTTCTATGTCGAGGCGGCCAAGCGCACCACCGATGCGTCGACCCGGAAGCTGCTCGACGAATTGGCGGCGGCGGAACTCGGCCACGAGAACTCCGCGCATGAACTCGAACAGGAGCACGTCCCGGGCGAGGTAAAGGAGGAGGAAGCGACAACCGAGCAGCGCCAGTTCATCCTCACCTATGTGCAGCCGGGGCTGGCCGGGCTGATGGACGGGTCGGTGTCGACCCTGGCGCCGATCTTCGCCGCCGCCTTCGCCACCCATGCAACCTTCCAGACCTTCCTCGTCGGCCTCGCCGCCTCGATCGGCGCCGGCATCTCGATGGGCTTCACCGAGGTGGCTTCCGACGACGGCAAACTTTCGGGGCGCGGCTCGCCGGTGAAGCGGGGGCTCACCGTCGGCATCATGACGACGCTGGGGGGACTCGGCCACGCGCTGCCCTATCTCATTCCCTATTTCTGGACGGCAACGATCGTTGCCGCGATTGTCGTGTTCTTCGAACTGTGGGCGATCGCCTTCATCCAGAACCGCTACATGCAGACGCCGTTCTGGCGCGCCGCCTTCCAGGTGGTGCTGGGCGGCGCGCTGGTGTTCGGAGCGGGTGTGCTGATCGGCAATGCGTGAGGGCCGACCCACCTTCTCCCCTTGCGGGAGAAGGTGTCGCCGAAGGCGACGGATGAGGGGTGTTCCAGGGAACGCCGACGTCTCACTCCGCTGGAACACCCCTCAACCGTCTCGGCGCTGCGCGCCGATCCACCTTCTCCCACAAGGGGAGAAGGGAGAGCCGCGTTTCACCCATTCACTATGCGGCTGTCTTCGGGCGCTTCAGCCCTTTCATTTAGCCCGTAATCGCGCACCACATGGGCGATGCGCAGACGATAGCCGGCAAAGATGCCGCCACGGCCGGCCTTCTGCGCCTGCCGGTGCTCCTCGGTGTTGCGCCAGGCCTTGACGGCTTCCTCGTCGCGCCAGAAGGACAGCGAGAGCACGCGCCTCGGATCGGTCAGGCTCTGGAAGCGCTCGACCGAGATGAAGCCATCGATGCCGTCGAGCAGGGGCTTGAGCTCGGCGGCGATGCCAAGATAGGCGTCACGTTTTCCCTCCGCCGGCTCGACTTCGAAGATGACGGCGATCATGCCTCTATCCCTTCTTTGACCGTTACGTCGGTGCGAAAGACCTGCCTCGGGCCATGCGGTGCCGAGACCAGTTTCAGGAAGATCCGGTCTTCCTTGAGAATGAATTTCTCGCGCCGCGCGAACTCATAGTTTGCCTTGCCGGCCGGGTCGGCGGCAAGCCGCGCGCGATAGGCTTCGTAGGCCGCGAGGTTCTCGATGTTGTAGGCCGCGTAAGCCGTGGTGGCCGAACCCTCATGCGGCGCGAAATAGCCGATCAGCTCGGCGCCGCAACGCGGAATGGCCTGACCCCAGGCGCGCGCATATTGCTCGAACGCGGCCTTGCCGAAAGGGTCGATCTCGTAGCGGATGAAGCAGGTGACGGTCATTTCGGTCTCCTCGTCGATTGGCTTACTGGGTCGGTGGGCTTGCTGGCGGCGACGGTTCGACCACGGTCGAAACATCGCTTCACCGGCTGTGCTAGACGTTCTGGTGTCAGCAGCGTTTGCCGAGCTCCTTGAGCTCGCCTGAGAATAGTGCTTCCCTCACGGGAATGCTTCGATGAGGATCGAACTATGCGTGAAGGACCCGATATCGCCCGCATCGCCAGCCTGGTCGGCGACCCGGCCCGCGCCAACATGCTCAACGCGCTGATGGGCGGCACGGCGCTGACCGCGTCGGAGCTGGCGCTTGAAGCCGGCGTGTCGCTGCCCACCGCGTCCTCGCATCTGTCCAAGCTGATGGACGGCGGGTTGCTGACGCTGGCGAGCCAGGGCCGGCATCGCTACTACGGCCTTGCCGGCCCGCAGGTGGCGGGCATGCTCGAGGCGATCATCGGCGTCGCCGAGGCGGTCGGCCCGAAGCGGGTGCGGCCCGGCCCGCGCGACGCGGCCATGCGCGTGGCGCGGGTGTGCTACGACCATCTTGCCGGCGAGCAGGCGGTGGCGATGCTCGACCGTCTGGTCGACCGGAAGCTGCTGCTGCGCCAGGAGAACGAGATCAGGCTGTCGCCGTCAGCCATTTCGCATTTCGCCGCGCTCGGCATCGAGATCGACAGCAAAGCGAAGCGGCCGATCTGCCGCGCCTGCCTCGACTGGAGCGTGCGGCGCTCGCATCTGGCCGGCGCGCTGGGCGCCGCCATCCTCGACAAGGTCATCGTCGAAAAATGGGCGCGGCGCGACAAGGACAGCCGCGCCGTGGTGTTCTCGCCGAAGGGCAAGCAGGAGTTCGAGAGGGTATTTCTGGCGTGACGGACTGGCCGGCTCGGCTGTTGGCTAAGCCCGCTTGAGCGGTTTGCCCAGCTTGAAGAAATCCGCCCACGGATCGGCCTTCTTCAGCTGCTTTAGCGTCGTGGCGTCGCCGAGCGGAAACGCATTGGGCGGCAGGCCCTTCTCGATCTCCGGCCAGGTCACCGGCATCGACACCGTCGCGCCCTTCTTGGCGCGCGAGGAATAGGGCGCGACCGTGGTCGCGCCGCGGCCGTTGCGCAGATAGTCGACGAAGATCTTGCCGGTGCGCGCCTTCTTCGACAGCGTCGCCGTGTAGCGGTCGGGCGCGGCCTGCTCCAGGGCGCGGGCGAAATCATGGGCGAAGTCCTTCACCTCGTCCCATTCGGCGGAGGGCTTGAGCGGCACCAGCACGTGATAGCCCTTGCCGCCAGACGTCTTGACCAGCGTCGGCAGCGACAGGTCGTTCAGCTTGGCTCGGATATCGAGGGCGGCGGCACGCACCGCCTCGACCCCGATGCCCTCGTCCGGATCGAGGTCGAAGATGATCTGGTCCGGCTTTTCCAGTTCGTCGACGGTCGAGCCCCAGATATGAACCTCGACGACGCCGTATTGGACAAGGGCTGCAAGCCCGTCGAAATCCCTGATGAACAAGATCTCCTCGCCGTCGGTCGGATTGTTCATCCTGGCGATCTTGTCGCTCATGCCCGGTGAGGCATGTTTTTGGAAGAAGCGCTGGCCATGGATGCCGTCGGGCGCCCGCACAAGGCTGAGCGGCCGGTTGACGACGAATGACTCAATTCGCGGCCAGACCAGGGCGTAGTGATCGAGGAGATCCTGCTTGGAGACCTTTTCGTCGGGCCACAGCAGCTTGTCGGGATGCGACAGCTTCACCGAGGTCTTCGCCGTTCCGGCCGAGGTTTTTGTCTCGGTCCTGCCGCTGCTCGCCTTTGCTCCGCTTTTTGTCTTGCCGTCGGCTTGCTTCGGCTTTTCCTGCACCACGTCCTCCGCCGGCTTGTCCTCGCGCAGCCCCTGGAACGAGGCGTGGCGGATTATATGGTCGGATGTCCAGCTGCGGAACTCCACTTCGCCGACAAGCTCGGGTTTGACCCAGACGAGGCCCTTGCCCTTCGGCACGGCGGCAGAAAAAGGCGACTTCGTCGTCTTGAGGCTGTCGAGTTTTTTCTTAAGGTCCGCAGCCACCTTGCCGGAAAAGCCTGTGCCGACGCGGCCGGCATAGTTGAGCTTGCCGCCTTCATGATAGCCGACCAGCAGCGAGCGCAGGCCGCGCCCGGTCTTGTCCGAGGGCAAGTAGCCGCCGATGACGAATTCCTGGCGCAGCGTGCACTTCGACTTGATCCAGGTGAGGCCGCGGCCGCTGCGATAGGGCGCGTCGGCACGTTTCGACACCACGCCTTCGAGACCCATGCGGCAGACATGCTGCAGCATGACGCTGCCTGGTTCCGCAAAATGATCGCTGAAGCGGACGGCGGATTGCTCCGACCGCTCGCCGAGCAGTTCGGCCAGCGCCTGCTTGCGCTCGACCAGCGGCTCGCGGCGAAGGTCCTCGCCATTGAGCCGCATCAGGTCGAAGACGTAGTAGATGAAGCGGTCGGTGCGGCCGGCCGAGAGATCCGCCTGCAGCATGGCGAAGGAGGACACGCCGCTGTCGGCCAACACGACGATCTCGCCGTCGATGATGGCGTCGCGGCATTTCAGTCCGGCAAGCTCGGCCACGACCGGACCTTCGAACTTCTTCGTCCAGTCAAGGCCGGTGCGGGTCAGCAGCCGGACATCGCTGCCGGCGATCTGCGCCTGCATGCGGTAGCCGTCGAACTTCACCTCATGCACCCATTCCTCGCCGGAAGGCGCATTCTTTTCGAGCGTCGCCAGCTGCGGCTCGACGAATTCGAGGCGTGGGGATTTTGCCTTGCCTGCAGCCGGCTTGTTGGAATGCCAGACCCTTGGTTTGGCGCCCTTGGCCGTCTTGCCTTCGCCGATCTCCTCGATGGTCAAGCCCGACTTTACCGATTGCGGCGCCTCTACAAGTATGTCTTCACCAGGGCGGGCGGCGGCGTCATTGGATTTGATCAGCAGCCAGTTGTCGCGCTTTTCGCGCGGGCGCGGCTTCAGCCTGACCAGATGCCAGCGACCGTTGAGCTTCTGGCCTTCGAGCTCGAAGTCGATATGGCCCTTCTTCATGCCCTTGGCCGGGTCGCCGTCGGGGATCCACCGGCCTTCGTCCCAGACGAGGACGGAACCGCCGCCATATTCGCCCTTCGGAATGGTGCCCTCGAAAGACGCATAGTCGATCGGGTGGTCCTCGACATGCACCGCCAGCCGCCTCTCGTGCGGGTCGAGACTCGGTCCGCGCGTGACCGCCCAGCTCCACAACACGCCATCATGCTCGAGCCGAAAGTCATAGTGGAGCCGCGTCGCGGCATGCTTCTGGACAACGAAGATGCCGCCGGCGTCGGTCTTCTTGCTGGGCGCGAGCTGGCCGGCCGGCTCCGAGGTTTTCCGGAAATCGCGCTTGGCGTGGTATTGCTCGAGGCCGGCCATGACATCGTGCTCCTATGCGGATCTGCGCCTGGACGTAGACGCCACGGCGACCTCCCTGGCAGGCGGGTGCCATCGCAACGGCCAAGGCTCCGCTTCGGTTCCGGGCAGGCGAAAGGCCGGCGGCTGTCCGCCGGCCTTTCGGGCTCACAACTAGCTATTCGGCAGCCTGGAGGTTGACCTTGCTTTCCGCGATCTCGGTGAGCTTGCGATCTGTCGCCTCTTCTTCCTTGAGGTTCTTGGCCAGCACATTGGCGCAGTCGCTGCGGCCGAGCTGCTTGGCCCAGGCGATCAGCGTGCCGTAGCGCGTTATCTCGTAATGCTCGACGGCCTGAGCCGAGGCGATCAGCGCGGCATCGAGGACCTCCTTGTCCTCCACGTCGCCGCTCACGTCGTCAGCCTCCTCGAGGATGCCGTCGATGGCGGGGCAGTTGACGGTCTTGGCCTTGACGCCATGCAGCTCGAATACCTGCTCGACCCGTTCGATGTGGCCTTTGGTCTGCGCGAGATGCTTCTCGAAACCGGCTTTCAATTGCGAATCCGTCGCCTTGTCGATCATCTTCGGCAGCGATTTCTCGATCTGTTTTTCGGCATAATAGATGTCGCGCAGCGTGTGGACGAAGAGGTCGTCCAGCGTCTTGATGTCCTTCGAAAAGAAACCCATGGCGGTTGCCTTCCATGTCTGGTGTTGTCCGGAAGTTGCGCGGCCGGTCCGCCGCCAACGCGGCCGGGTTCGGCCCCGGCCTTGATCGATCAACGTCACCGCGCAGGGCAGGTTCCTGCCGGCGGACGACGCCGCACGGAAATTTCAAGCCACCTTCGATGCGTGAAACAGAAGCGCGCCCAAGCGACATAGAGACGAAACATATGTGATGCAAAAGTCACACGAGCCGGAAACGCGACAAAAGGCGTGGAAACACCGCGAATCAGCCGCATTCCGGCCACGATGCAACGCGTTTCGGACCAGAAATTAACATGGCGTTCACCGACTATTCACGCCTCGAGGCTATGATCCCCGCAATTCGGAAGGGACATCCGAAAACGGGACAGGGACAGGGAAAATGAACTTCTGGAACCACATCGCCGGCTATGCCGCCGCCATCCGCGAATTCGTCGCGCCGACCTATCGGCCCGAGCGCTATTACATGCGCGGCCCGGGCCCGGCCTGCGCACGCCGCGGCAACTCGCTCGGCATCGGCACGCACTGACCACGATGCTCGACAGCCGCCACAACAGCCGGATCTGCAAGCCGGTCGCCGACACCCGCGCCACGACCTATCGTGACGAGCGCCCCGCCGTCATCGACGGCAGGCGTGCGACAACGCCGCGACTTTGACGCCGCCGCCGGCTGGCTTAGTGTCCCCCTAGCTTAGTGCCTAGGGGCACAAGCAGCCGGGGCCGACATGACCGACCTGTCCGAACAGAAACGTCCCCTTCTCCCAGGCCAAGCTTACGATGCCCGCCAGCCGCTGCTCGTGTTCGACGGCGTCTGTGTGTTCTGCTCGGGCTTCGTCCAGATCGTCCTCAAGATCGACCGCAAGAAACGCTTCCGCTTGGCCACCGCGCAATCGCCGCTCGGCGAGGCGCTGTTTCGTGAGCACGGCCTGCCGACCGAGGATTACGACAGCAACCTCGCCATCATCGACGGCGCCGCCTTCACGAAGCTCGACAGTTTCGTCGCCGTCATGGCGGCGCTCGGCTGGCCGTGGCGCGCCGCGAGATTGCTGCTCGTCCTGCCGCGGCCGCTGCGCGACTGGCTGTACGACCGCATCGCCAAGAACCGCTGTGCGCTGTTCGGCCGCAAACACAGCTGCGAGATCCCCTCCGCCGAGCTGCGACAGCGGCTGATCAGTTGAGATCGGAGGGTCGGATGAAGCTTCTGATTGTCCGCGGTTACGGCACCTTCGGCGGACGCATCGTGCAGTTGCTGGAGAGCGAGCCGCGTCTGACCTTGCTCGTCGCCGGCCGCTCGCTCGCCAAGGCCGAGGCCTATTGCAAAGGACGAGGCGGCACCAAGTCCAGGCTCGTGCCGATCGCGACGCGGATTTCATCGCGGCTGGCTCGAACCCGCGCAGGCTTCGAGCACGACCGAATCCCCGGCCGTCCCGCCAAGTTCCAGGCAACTCGTGACCGTGCACAAGGTCCAGCCTTCCCCGGTTGCGCCGGATGCGGCGAGCACCAGACGCGGCTGTGATCGGACCCTGGGAGCATAGACCCACCATCCGTCCCGCAGCACCGAACCTTCCGGCGGCTCCATGCCGGCGCCGGAGCCCTTGACGCGCGCTTCGACGACGCGCAGACCTGCCGGCGTCACCTTCCAGTCCTCTTGCCAGCGCGTCCGTTCCACCGAATGCGTCCAGGACAAGGTAAAGGCGGCAACGGCAAGCGTCACCGTCTTGCCGGCTGCGAGGATGCACAGGCTCATGCAGGGCCGGCCGCGGATGCCTGGCGCGCGCGCCAGCAGTGCCAGCCGATCCAGAGCAGCGCCAGCGCCCAGCCGGTTTCGTCGGTGAGCGGCAGCGCCGCCACCAGCAGCACGCCGGCGGCGAAGGCGACCAAGCGCTCCCACCAGGCCATGCAGCGAGCGAGGAAGCCGACGGCGGCGGCGCCCCAGAGCACGATGCCCATGCAGGCTTTGGCGACGACGTAGGCGACCTCGACCGGATAGCCGAACGAAGCCGCGATCGGGCCTGCATCCTGCAGCATCAGCGCCGGCGTGTAGACGGCCATGAACGGCACGACGAAGCCGGCGATGGCGAGCTTGGTCGCCTGAATGCCGATCTTCAGCCCGCTTTCCCTGGCCATGGGCGCCGCGGCGAAAGCGGCGAGCGCCACCGGTGGGGTGAGATCAGCCATGATGCCGAAATAGAAGACGAACATGTGGCTGACGATGAGCGGCACGCCGAGCGACAGCAGCGCCGGGCCGGCGAGCGAGGAGGTGATGATGTAGTTGGGGATGGTGGGGATGCCCATGCCGAGCACCAGGCAGGTGAGCATGGTGAGCAGCAGCGACAGGAACAGATTGTTCTCGCCGATGGAGATGATCCAGCCGATGAAGGTCGAAGCGATGCCGGTCAGCGTCAGCGTGCCGATGACGATGCCGACGATGGCGCAGGCGATGCCGACCGGCAGCGCGTTCTTCGCCCCTTCGGCAAGCGATTCGACGCAGATGCGCAGCGTCTCGCGACCGCCCTTGAAAGTGACGCAGGCGACAATGAGCGCCGCGATGACGAGGCCGAGGATGTTGACGCCGAAGCGCATGAAGGAGGCGGCGGCAAGGCCGAGCGCCAGCCAGAAGACGACGCGGAAGGCGAACGGTCCGATCAGCGCCGCCAGCGGCGTGCCGAGGATCAGCACGATGGTCAGCGCCAGGCCCATGGTGCCGGCGAAGATCGGCGTATAGCCGGCGAAGAGCAGGTAAACCAGCACGGCAAGCGGCAGCACCAGCGGCCAGTGCTGCCGCACCGCATCCCAGGGATTGGGCAGCTCAGCCTTGGCCATGCCGTGCAGGCCGGCCTTGCCCGCCTCCAGATGCACCTGCCAGAAACAGGCGCCGAAATAGAGCAGCGCCGGAATGATCGCCGCCTTCACCACCTCGGCGTAGGGGACGTTCAGCGTCTCGGCCATGATGAAGGCGACCGCGCCCATCACCGGCGGCATGATCTGGCCGCCCATCGAGGACGTTGCCTCGACGGCGCCGGCGAAGGCCGAGCGGAAGCCGAAGCGCTTCATCAGCGGAATGGTGAACTGGCCGCTCGCCACGACATTGGCGACGCCCGAACCGGAGATGGTGCCCATCAGCGCCGAGGAGAGCACGCAGACCTGGGCCGGACCGCCGCGCCAGGAGCCGACCAGGCCAAGCGCGAAATCGTTGAACAGCGCGATCATGCCGGCGCGTTCGAGGAAGGCGGCGAAGACGACGAAGATGAAGATGTAAGCCGCCGAGACATAGACCGGCGTGCCGTATATGCCTTCGGTGCCGAAGGCGAAGGTGTCGACGAGCTGGGCGAAATCGTAGCCGCGATGGATGAAGGGCGGCGGCAGGTGATTGCCGACGAAGCAATAGGCGAGGAAGATGAAGGCGATCACCGCCAGCGGCAGCCCCATCAGCCGCCTTGCCGCTTCGAAGACGAGCACCACCAGCAGCGTGCCGACGATCAGGTCCGGCGTGGTGAGGAAGCCGGAGCGGCGGATGAGGTCGGCGTAGAAGACCCAGTTGTAGAGGCCGGTGGCGAAGCCGAGCGCGCCGAGCGCCCAGAACGCGGTCTTCGCCGCTACGCCGGTGGCGCGCAGGTTGGCGATCAGGCCGAAGCCGAGCAGCAGCAGGAAGCCGACATGCATGGCGCGTACCACCTGGCTGGGCAGGCTGCCATAGGCGGCGATGTAGATCTGGAAAACGGAGAAGGCGACGGCAATCAGGAAGGCCGCCTCGCCAGCGATGCCGCCGCCGAAGCCCGGCGGCAGGCCTTCGACCTGTTCTTCGGCGACAGGGAGATGAAAAGTGGTCGAATTGCCGTCGGTCGTTGTTCCAGACGTTGCTTTGCTCATCCGACGCGCTCCATAGCAGACTGCCGCGCCATCCTCGCTTACTTGATCAGCCCTTTTTCCTTGTAGTATTTCTCCGCGCCGGGATGCAGCGGCACCGGCATGCCGTCCAGCGCCTTGGCCGGATCGATCGCCTTGGCGGCGGCATGGGCGGCGGCGAGCTGGTCGAGATGCTCGAACATCAGCTTGGTCATCTGATAGGCGGTCTCGTCGGAAACATCGGCCCGGGTGACAAGGAAATTGCCGACCGCGGCGGTGGCGACATCCTCGGTCTGGCCCTCATAGGTGCCGTTGGGAATGATCACCGAAAGATAGGGCGAGCCGATCTTGGCGACGTCCTCGGCCGGCACGGCGACGACGTTGATCGGCACCGAAGTTGCGAGATCGCGGATCGAGGCGACGCCCAGGCCCGCCGATTGCAGCGTGGCGTCGAGCTGCCGGTTCTTGATCAACTCGACCGACTCTGCGAATGGCAGGTACTCGACCCGTCCAAGATCCTCATATTTCAGCCCGGCGGCAGCGAAGATGGCGCGGGCGTTGAGCTCGGTGCCGGAGGCGGGCGCGCCGACCGACAGGCTCTTGCCCTTGAGGTCGGCGAGGGTCTTGATGCCGGACTCCTTGCTGGCGACGATCTGAATATAGTTCGGATAGATGGCGGCTATGCCGCGCAGCTTGTCGAGCTTGCCGGGGAAGCCGGCTTCGGTGTTGCCTTCGGCGGCGAGCTTGACGGAATCGCCGAGCGCGAAGGCGATCTCGCCCTTGCCCTGCTGCAGCAGGTTGAGGTTCTCGACCGATGCCTTGGTTGCCTGCACCTGGGTGCGGGCGCCTTCGATGCCCTTGCCGTAGATTTCCGACAGCGCGACGCCGAGGGGATAGTAGACGCCCGACGTGCCGCCGGTCAGCACGGTGATGAATTCCTGTGCCCCGGCCGACATGGCGCCGAGGCCGAGCGACAATGCCAAAGCGCCGGCGGCAACAAATTTCGTCCTGAAATCGAGCATTTTGTTTCCTCCTCCTGATGGTCGCGCCGCGCCGCCTCTGCCGGCGCGAACCTGGGAGTTTAGACAGGAGACGCCAAATGCCAACCCGCAATTGCAGCCATTAGACGAACGATCGAGGGGTGGCGAAAGCGTCGGCTTGCGCTCGATTGCTTTGGAGGCGAAAGATTTTCGCGGCGCCTGTCGAAATCGGCCGTGGCCGCACGACATAGGTCGGCCCGCGACGACGCGGCCTTCGAGAAAACGGAGAAGACCATGCGATACATGCTTTTGATCTACAATGACGAAGCGGCAATGGCGAATGCGCCGCGCGACAAGACCGAACAGACGCTTGCCGCCTACAGTGCCTATACCGAAGCCTTGAAGAAGTCCGGCGCGTACCTCGCCGGCGAAAGGCTGCGTCCGACCCAGGCGGCCACTTCGATACGGCTCGCCGACGGCAAGACCAATGTGCTCGACGGTCCCTATGCCGACACAAAGGAACAGCTTGCCGGCTTCTACATGATCGAAGCGACCGACATCGACACCGCTATGGAATGGGGCGCGCGCTGCCCGGCAGCCAGCACCGGCACGGTCGAGGTGCGGCCGATCTGGGAAATGACCGACTACCGGTCCTAGCAATATGGACAAGCGCCCGGAGACGGCGCGGGCGGCGGCCGAGGCGGCCGCCCGGCAGAGCTACGGCAAGCTGGTTGCCTATCTCGCTGCTCGCATGCGCGACGTTGCCGGCGCCGAGGACGCGTTGGCCGACGCGTTCGCCGCCGCACTGGAGCGCTGGCCGAAGAGCGGCGTGCCCGAAAAGCCGGAGGCCTGGCTGCTGGCTGTGGCGCGCCGCCGCGACGTCGACGCCGTGCGGCGGCGGCTGACCGGCGAGGCGGCCCGCGGCCACCTGCAGCTGATTGCCGAAGAGGCGGAGGCGCGCATGACGCACGAGGATTTGCCCGACGAGCGGCTGAGGCTGATGTTTGCCTGCGCACATCCGGCGATCGAGGCCAGCGTACGCGCGCCGCTGATCCTGCAGACCGTGCTTGGCTTCGACGCCGCAACCATCGCCTCGGCCTTTCTGGTCTCGCCGACGACGATGGGCCAGCGCCTGGTGCGCGCCAAGAGCCGCATCCGCGAGGCCGCCATCCCCTTCCGGGTACCGGAGCGGGCCGAGCTCGGCGAGCGGCTCGATGCGGTGCTGGAAGCGATTTACGCCACATTCGCCGAGGGCTGGTCGGATCCGGCCGGCACCGAGACGCGCCGACGCAACCTGGCTACGGAAGGCATCTGGCTCGGCCGGCTGGTCGCGTCGCTGATCCCGGATGAGCCGGAAACGCTCGGGCTCCTGGCGCTGATGCTTTTCGCCGACGCGCGGCGCACGGCGCGGCGCAGTCCCGACGGCGACTTCGTGCCGCTGGCTGAGCAGGACGTGGCGCTTTGGGACGACAAGCTGATCGACGAGGCGGAAGCGCTGCTCAGGCGCGCCGCGATCAGGCGAACCATCGGCCGCTACCAATTGGAGGCTGCGGTCCAGTCGGCGCACACGGCAAGGCGGCGGAGCGGCCGCACCGACTGGACCGCGATCCGCCAGCTTTACGACGCGCTGATGGCGATTGCCGGCTCGCCGGTGGTGGCGATCAACCGCGCTGTCGCGATCGCCGAAGCCGAGGGCGCAGCCGAGGGTCTTGCCGCGCTCGACGAGATCGGCGGCGACAAGCGGGTTGGCGAGTACCAGCCTTATTGGGCGGCGCGGGCCGAGCTCTTAGCCAGGCTCGGCAGGACGGCCGAGGCCGCCGAGGCTTATGGCCGGGCGATCGGCCTCGAGCGCGATCCGGCCTTGCGCCATTTCCTGCAGGCCGAGCGGGGGAAGCTGGTCCGCAACTGAGGCGAGACGGCGGTTCCAGCAACTAGTCCTGCGGCCACATCTCATGAGAAAGGTTCAGTTTCCGCATGATCGCATGCTGGCGCAACTTGCCCCACAGCCGTTCGATGTTCGGCCAGGCCACGCGAGCGCTCTTGGTGTCGGGATGCCAGGCCACCAGCATCACGAGATAGATGTCGACCAGCGAAAGTTCCTCACCGGCCAGCCACTCACGGCCGGCGAGCGCGCTATCGAGAATGGCAAAGCCGCGATCCATTTCCGCGATAGCCGCCTCCTTGACCACCTGCACGCTATCGGCGTCGGCCGTGTAGCGGTGGGGGTAATAGAGCCTCAGGATCGCGGGATAGAGCGCCGACGACATGAAGGCCATCCAGCGCAGGAAATCGGCGCGCGCCGGCGAGCCCGCTTGCGGCGCCAGATGCGCTTCTGGATGACGCTCGGCGAGCAGGATGCAGATCGCCGCCGATTCGGTCATCGACCGGCCGTCCGGCAGTGTCAGCGCCGGCACCTGGTTCAGCGGGCTGATGGCGAGGAAAGCCGGATCGGGCGGATCCTTCTTCGGCACGTCGATCTGCCGGAAAGGCGCGCCGGCCATAGCCAAGGCCGCCTCGACGACGAAGCCGCCGCTGCCGGGACGCGTGTAAAGCTTGTACATAAAATCCTCCCGCCGGCCGATTCGAGGCCGGCGGCGATTTGAACCGGAAGCGGCGCCTTCCTCAAGCCGGGCTCCGCTTGCCACAGACGCTTTTTGAGCGATCCAGCTTGCATCTTGCCGGGAGCGCCGCTGTCCGCAAGCTCCTGCGATTGGCTGTGGCGTTCCCGACTTCGTCATCCGCGGGCGGAGCAAGGAGCGAAGCGACGCGCGCAGACCCGAGGATCAATCCCGTGACGTCTCCACGTCACAAGCGTTGCGGATCTTTCTGCCGAGGAGGAACAGCGGCTCCGTTAATATCGGATAAGACAGGTGGTATCCATTCTGGACCGTGGCATTTCCCGGCCATTCTTCGAGGTATGAGCGCCTACGCCCCCAGCCCGTCGAACAGGATTGTCGAGAGATAGCGCTCGGCGAAGGACGGAATGACGACGACGAGGTTCTTGTCCTTGTTTTCCGGCCGCGAGCCGACGACGATCGCCGCCTGCAGCGCGGCACCCGACGAGATGCCGACCGGCACGCCTTCGAGGCGGGCGACGAGGCGCGCATTGGCGACCGAATCCTCGTTCGAGACCCTGACGATCTCATCATAGATCGTCGTGTCGAGGATCTTGGGCGCGAAGCCGGCGCCGATGCCTTGAATCTTGTGCGGGCCGGGCTGGCCGCCGGAGAGCACCGGCGAGGCTTCCGGCTCGACTGCCACCACATGCAGCGAAGGCTTGCGCTTCTTCAGCACCTGGCCGACGCCGGTGATGGTGCCGCCGGTGCCGATGCCGGCCACGAAGATGTCGACCTCGCCATTGGTGTCGTTCCAGACCTCCTCCGCCGTGGTGCGGCGGTGGATTTCCGGATTGGCCGGGTTCTCGAACTGCTGCGGGATGATGGCGTTGGGCAGCGTCGCGGCAAGCTCGTCGGCCTTGGCGATGGCGCCCTTCATGCCTTTCGGGCCTTCGGTGAGCACCAATTCGGCACCGAGCAGCGCCAGCATCTTGCGACGTTCGACCGACATTGTCTCCGGCATGGTGAGGATCAGCTTGTAACCCTTGGCGGCGGCGGCGAAGGCCAGCGCGATGCCGGTGTTGCCGGAGGTCGGCTCGATCAGCGTGGTCTTGCCCGGCGCGATCTTGCCGGCCTCCTCCAGCGCCTCGATCATCGAGACACCGATGCGGTCCTTGACCGAGGCGATCGGGTTGAAGAATTCGAGCTTGGCCAGCACGTTGGCGACGATGCCCTTCTCCTTGGCGAACTTATCCAGCCGCACCAGCGGCGTGTCCCCAATCGTCTCGGTGATCGAGTTGAAGATGCGGCCGCGGCCGGGGACACGCGCGGAGGTGACGGGCTTGTTCATTGGTTTCGCTCCCAAGGCAAAGGCATAGGCAAACAGAATAAGGCTTTCAGCCGCGCAAGATAGGCTGCCCGCCGAAAATATCCGAGTGGGGCGGCTGCTGAAAACCTCCCCGCGCCGGAAATGCATTTTCCGGATCGGCCCGTTTCAGGGATGCTTTCCCGGAAACGGGGGCCGGTTGAGAATGCGGCCTATTGACGGGCCGCGATGGCGGCTGCCGCTCCCATCATGAAGCTGGCGGCGGTGCGGTTCAGCACCTTGAGCGCGCGCGGCGATCTCAGGAACCAGCGCGCCTTGGCAGCCAGCGCCAGATAGGGGACCAGCACCACGAACAGGACGACAACGGTCAGCGCGACAAGGATCCCGTAGTCGGCCGGCGTGATCGTCTTCAGGTCGACGATGGTCGGCGTGATGGCGAGATAGAAGATCATCGTCTTCGGGTTGCCGAGCGTCACCGTCAGCCCGGCGATGAAGCTCGACGCCAGGCCGCTTCTGCCCTTGCGCGCCTCGACCGTCTCGGGCGAGATGCCGCTGGTCCAGAAGCGCCAGGCAAGGAAGGCGAGATAAGCGACGCCCGCCCATTTGATGGCGAGAAACACCATGCCGAAGGTCTGGGCGACGAAGGCGAGGCCGAGCACGACGGCGGTGAGGTAGGTAATGTCGCCGAGCATGAGACCGAACGACATGGCGAGCGACGGACGGAAGCCGGAGCCGAGCGCGCGGGCAACAAGCGCCGTCACGCCGGGACCCGGAATGGCGGCGGCGACGCCGAGGGCGGCGCTGTAGGCGAGAAATCCTGTCAGTGTCATGGTTTGAACCCAGCGCTATCCCGGGATCGGGATCCAGAGCGGCAGCCTCCTACCACGGTGCCGGGGCGGCGTTAATTGCCTTGCGGCCGGATTCGGTTGCACCAGCGCCGCTTCAGGACCGGCCGTCGCCGTAGGTGACGCGCCATATCGTGCCGTTGCCGTCCTCGGTCAGGATCAGCGAACCATCGTTCGCCACCGCGACACCGACCGGCCGGCCCCAGACCGCATCGTCGGCAATGACGAAGCCGGTGGCGAAATCCTCATATTCGCCGGTCGGCTTGCCGTCCTTGAACTTCAGCCGCACCACCTTGTAGCCGGTGCGGACATTGCGGTTCCACGAGCCGTGCAGGGTGACGAAGGCGTCGCCCTTGTAGTCGGCCGGGAAGTTGCCGCCCTCGTAAAAGGCGATGTTGAGCGGCGCCGAATGTGCCTGGATCAGCACGTCCGGCACCGTGACCTTGCCGGCGAGATCGGGCCGCGCGCCTTTGTGGCGCGGATCCTCGTTGTCGCCGATATAGTACCAGGGCCAGCCATAGAAGGCTCCCTCCTTGACGGCGGTCGCATATTCGAAAGGCACGTTGTCGCCTAGCTCGTCGCGTTCGTTGACGACGCACCAGAGCGCGCCCGTGGCCGGCTGCACCGTCATGCCCGAGCAGTTGCGCAGGCCGGTGGCGACCATCCTGCGGTTCTTGCCGTCAGGATCGAAAGCGAGCACATCCGCTCGGCCTTCCTCCGCGCCCCAGGTAGCGCCGAGCGGTGCCGATCTCGCCCATTCTTCGACGCCGCCCTTCGGCCTCGCTCCCATGCCCTCCGCGGTATTCGAGCCCGAGCCGACCGAGAGATAGAGCGTTTTGCCGTCGGGCGAAAAAGCGATGTCGCGCGTCCAGTGATGGCTCGACGGGATGTCCGAGACGATCGTTTCGGGCTCGCCGGAAGCTTTGAGGTCGCCGTCGCGATAGGCAAAGCGGACGACGCTGTTGCTGTTGGCGACATAGACCCATTGCGGCTTGTCGCCCGGCGGATAGAAGGCGATGCCGTAGGGCCGGGTCAGGCCTTTGGCAAAGACCGACTTCTCGGCGGCCTTGGCGCTGCCTTCGGCCAGTCGATAGACGCGGACCTGGCTCGCCCTGCTGTCGGCGACGAAGAGATCGCCGTTCGGCGCCGTGCGCACGACACGCGGGCTGCTGATGCCCGAAGCCACCAGCTCGGCCGAAAAGCCGGGTGGAAGGGCTGGCTTGGCATCCTCGGGGCGATCGGTGACACCGCCGCCGTTCGAGGCGGATTCGGCGACATTCGGCTTCGGGAGATCGTCGGGCCTGATGAGGCGCCGCACGCCGGGCCGGTCGGCCTTCCAGTCACCGAAGGCCTTCTTGCCGGTGAGCAAGGGCTGATCGGCCTGTTGCGCGACGGCGCCGGAGGCCAGGAGCAAGGCGAGGGCGGCAAGGCCGGCAATCCGTATCATGCTGTTCTCCGTTATTCGCCAACGTGCATCAGCAACCAGACAGCGAATATCGGGCAGGCTTTCCAAAAGAGAAGCCGGGCATGCGGATTTTGACGGAAAGCGCCGGCAGTTCAGCTCTCTTCGATATCCAGATCGTCGTCGAGCTGCTTTTCCAGCGCGACCAGATCGGCCGGCAGCGGCAGGCCCATGGCGCGCATTTCCCTGAGCTTCTCGCGCAGTAGCTCCTGGATCTCGTGATCGTCTTCCGGTTGGTTCACCATCTCCTCGAGCAGCAGGCTGATCTGGGCCTTGAACGATTCCAGCGCCATTTCCACCCTCCTTGCGACGTTTCCCGCTCGCCTATCTCAGCATGCGCGAAATCAACTGGGCCGTATAGTCGACCATCGGGACGATGCGGGCATAGTTCAATCGCGTCGGGCCGATGACGCCGAGCGCGCCGACGACGCGGGCATCCTTGTCGCGATAGGGCGCGACCACGAGCGACGAACCGGACAACGAAAACAACTTGTTCTCCGAGCCGATGAAGATGCGCACGCCCGGACCTTCCTCGGCGAGGTCGAGGAGCTGCAGCAGTCCGTCCTGCGTTTCCAGATCCTCGAACAGATGGCGCAGCAATTCGAGATCGGCCTGGGCGGTGACGTTTTCCAGAAGATTGGCGCGGCCGCGCACGATGAGGCGCGCCGGCAGGCCGCTTTCGGCGCCGGCCCAGACCGCGAGGCCCTTCTCGACCAGCTCCTGCGACAGCGTGTCGAGAGCCGCCCTGGTCTCGTCCTTGATGCGCGCGATCTCGACCCGGGCCTCGGCCAGCGTGCGGCCGCGGATATGGGCGTTGAGGAAGTTCGAGGCCTCGTGCAGCTGCGAGACGGTGATGCCGGCCGGCAGGTCGACAACGCGGTTCTCGACATCGCCGCTCTGCGACACCAGGACGGCGAGCGCCTTGGTGGGTTCCAACTGGATGAACTCGATGTGCTTCAGAGCCACCTCGTTCTTGGCGGCGAGCACCAGGCCGGCGCCGCGCGACATGCCGGAGAGCATCTGGCTGGCCTCGGTCAGCATATGCTCCAGCGTGGCGCCCGAGCCCGAGGCACGCACCTGCGCCTCGATGACGCGACGCTCGTCGTCCGACAGATCGCCGAGCTCCATGAAGGCATCGACGAAGAAGCGCAGGCCGGTCTGGGTCGGCAGGCGGCCGGCCGAGATGTGCGGCGCGTAGATCAGCCCCAGATGCTCGAGGTCGCTCATCACGTTGCGGATGGTGGCCGGTGACAGCGACGACGGCAGGATGCGCGACAGGCTGCGCGAGCCGACCGGCTCGCCGTCGCGCAGATAGGAATCGACGATCCGCCGGAAGATGTCGCGCGAGCGCATGTCGAGCGACTGAAGCACGGGCGGCTGCGATGCGGGATCGACTGCCTTGTTCATTCCAGCGAAAAACCTCCTATCGAAAGATATAGACTTAAGCCTCCGTGGTGCAACCCGGGCCATTTTCGCTAGCGCCGTTTCGTTGGCGCCCCGTTTCCTTGGCGCCCTTTTCCTTTGCGCCATCCGTCGCATGCGTCTACAAGCCGCCGACGAATCCAAAACCATAGGAAAGAAGGCCGAATGCGCCCCTCCAAACGCCAGCCCGACGAAATGCGCGCCATCTCCTTCGAGCGCGGCGTCTCCAAGCACGCCGAAGGCTCGTGCCTGGTGAAGTTCGGAGACACGCATGTGCTGTGCACGGCGAGCCTGGAGGAAAAGGTGCCGGCCTGGATGCGCAATTCCGGCAAGGGCTGGGTTACGGCCGAATACGGCATGCTGCCGCGCTCGACGGGCGAGCGGATGCGCCGCGAGGCTTCCGCCGGCAAGCAGGGCGGCCGCACGCTGGAGATCCAGCGGCTGATCGGTCGTTCGTTGCGCGCCGTTGTCGACCTGCAGGCGCTAGGCGAACAGCAGATCACCGTCGACTGCGACGTTATCCAGGCCGACGGCGGCACCCGCACCGCCTCGATCACCGGCGGCTGGGTGGCGCTCTATGACTGCCTGCGCTGGATGGAAGCGCGCCAGATGGCCAGCGTTTCCAAGGTGCTCAAGGACCATGTCGCGGCGATCTCCTGCGGCATCCATGACGGACAGCCGGTCATCGATCTCGATTATCTCGAGGATTCCTCGGCTGGCACCGACGCCAATTTCGTCATGACCGGCAAGGGCGGCATCGTCGAGATCCAGGGCACGGCGGAAGGCGAGCCCTTCTCCGAAGAGCAGTTTTCGGCACTGATGGGACTGGCCAAGAAGGGTATTTCGCGGCTGGTGAGCCTGCAGCAGATGGCGGTGGCGTAGGTTTTCGAATGCCGAGCCTAGGCACCCCCCTCTGGCCTGCCGGCCATCTCCCCCTCAAGGGGGGAGATCGGACCTCACCTCGGCCTTCGCCAATCTTCGCCGTCGAGACACTGTCGGTGGAGCTGCCAATCTCCCCCCTTGAGGGGGAGATGCCCGGCAGGGCAGAGGGGGGCGTCTCGTGACCCCCTCCGCGATTTTGGAATCAGCACTCTATGTGACTGATCTGGCTGAGGCCGAAGCCTTCTATCGCGACATCCTCGGCCTGGATCCGCTGGGCAAGGTCGAAGGCCGCCACGTCTTCTTCCGCTGCGGCAACGGCGTGCTGCTCATCTTCAATGCCGAGGCGGCGAAAATTCCGCCGGCGCCCGACGCCAGGCTGAAGGTGCCGCCGCACGGCACGGTCGGCGAAGGGCATCTTTGCTTCACCGCGACTGCGGCCGAGATCGCCGAATGGCGCAAGCATTTGGCGGCCAAGAACATCGCCATCGAAAGCGATTTCGAGTGGCCGCAGGGCGGACATTCGATCTATATCCGCGACCCTTCGGGCAATTCGATCGAGTTCGCCGAACCAAGGATCTGGGGTCTCTGAATGCATTCTTTGAACGGACAAAAGATCGTCGTCGCCAGCCACAATGAAGGCAAGCTGCGCGAATTCGCCGACTTGATGGCCCCGTTCGGCTTCGAGGCGAAGTCGGCCAAGGATTACGGCCTGCCGGAACCGGACGAGACCGGCACGACCTTCGAGGAGAATGCCTATATCAAGGCCTATGCCGCCGCCAAGGCCACCGGCCTGCCGGCGCTGTCGGACGATTCGGGGCTCTGCGTCGACGCGCTCGACGGGGCGCCCGGCGTCTACACCGCCAACTGGGCCGAGACGGCGGACGGCACACGCGATTTCGGCATGGCCATGCAGCGCACCGAAGTGGCCCTGCAGGAGGTCGGCGCGACCGAGCCGGCGCAGCGCACCGGCCGTTTCGTCGCCGTCATCTGCCTCGCCTTTCCCGATGGCGAGGCCGAATATTACCGCGGCGAGGCCGAAGGCACGCTGGTCTGGCCGCCGCGCGGCACGCTCGGCTTCGGCTACGATCCGGTGTTCCTGCCCAACGGCTTCGCCAAGACTTTTGGCGAGATGAGCGCCGAGCAAAAGCATGGGAAGCCCGGCCAGGCAACAGCCCTGTCGCACCGCGCCCGCGCCTTCCAGAAGTTTGCCCAGGCCCGCTTGGATTTGGCGCGGCTGGATCTGGCGCGGCTCAAGTCAAAATGATCGGAACAGGCCAGACCATGCCGCTCGACCGCAGCCCCGGCTTCGGCGTCTATATCCATTGGCCGTTCTGCGCGGCCAAATGCCCTTACTGCGACTTCAACAGCCACGTTCGCCACCAGCCGGTCGACCAGGAGCGTTTTGCGCGGGCCTTCGAGACGGAGCTCAAGACGATGCGCGCCCGCACCGGGCCGCGCGAGGTGACCAGCGTCTTCCTCGGCGGCGGCACGCCGTCGCTGATGAAGCCGGAAACGGTGTCAGCGGTTCTGGAAGCCGTAGCGAAGAACTGGACGGTGCCTGCCGGGATCGAGGTGACGCTGGAGGCCAACCCGTCCTCGGTCGAGGCGGAGCGCTTCCGCGGTTATCGGGCGGCCGGCGTCAACCGTGTCTCGCTCGGCGTGCAGGCGCTGAACGACAAGGACCTGCGCTTCCTCGGCCGGCTGCACAATGTCGAGGAGGCGCTGCACGCCATCGGGCTGGCGCGGGAAATCTTTCCGCGGCTCTCCTTCGACCTGATCTATGCGCGGCCCGGCCAGACGCCGGAGGCTTGGGCTTTAGAGCTTGAGGAAGCGATCGGGCACGCCGCCGACCACCTGTCGCTCTATCAGCTCACGATCGAGGAGGGCACGCCGTTCCATGCACTCCACTCAGCCCGAAAATTCGTCCTGCCCGACAACGACCATGCCGCCGACCTCTACGCGCTGACGCAGGAGGTGACCGCGGCGCACGGGCTTCCGGCCTACGAAATCTCCAACCACGCGCGGCCGGGCGCGGAAAGCCGGCACAACCTGACTTATTGGCGCTACGGCGAATATGTCGGCGTCGGACCCGGCGCGCATGGCCGCTTCGTCGAGAACGGCCGCCGTACCGTGACGGTCGCGGAAAAGATGCCTGAGACCTGGGCCAACCTGGTCGAAGCCAGGGGCCATGGCGTCAACGGCGGCGAGGTGCTGACGCGCGCCGAAGAAGCCGACGAGTTCCTATTGATGGGGCTGCGGCTGGCCGAAGGCATCGACCTCCAGCGCTACGAGACGCTTGCCGGGCGTAGTCTGGCGAGCGACCGATTGTCGGTGCTGCAGGAAGAGGGGCTGGTGGCGCCGGTCGGCAACGCCCGCCTCCGCGCCACGACCGCCGGCATGATCGTGCTCGATGCGGTGGTGGCAGACCTCGCGCGGTGAAAAAGGTTCTCTTCGTCTGCAGCCAGAACCGCCTGCGCAGCCCTACCGCCGAGCAGGTGTTTTCCAGGCGCCGCGACCTCGAGGTCGAATCGGCCGGCACCAATAACGGCGCGGACAACCCGCTGACGCATGAACTGGTCGCGTGGGCCGAGATCATCTTCGTCATGGAGAAGGCGCATCGCGTCAAGCTGCAGAAGAAGTTCCGGTCAAGCCTGATGCGGGCACGGGTGATCTGCCTCGACATCCCGGACAACTATGCGTTCATGGATCCGGAACTGGTGCGGCTGCTCGAGGCGAAGGTCACTAACTATCTGGGCTGAATGGCGTCAGGCGCCAAGCATGGCGATTCGCTCCTCGCTCCGCCTGGGATGAGGCGAGAGATTGCGAAGGGTCGCAGCTGCTCTAGGCGTCGTGCTTCTGACGCTGCTTCCCGCGATCCTTTTCCGCATGCGCGTCGCCGGAACGGCCCTGCTTCAGGTCGGTCTTGTCGCGGCGGTTCCCGTGCTGGGCGGCGATCGGATGGGAAGGAATGCCCTCGCGGGCGGTCTTGCTTTCGAGTCGTGTGATGAAAATGTCGAAGCGATTGGGCATCGTCCGGTCAGTGCTCCGTCGTGCTTTCGGTTTCGGTCGAGGCGTCTTGAACCGCGGGGCTTGGAAGCGGCTTCATCGCTTCCTTGTCCTTTGTCCTGGCGGAGGGTTCCCGATCCTCCGAACCGGCAACCTTCTCCGATCCGGCAAAGCGCTTGCAGCCCGAATAATAGGGCGTGAAAGCGTCTTGAATGATCAGGCTGTCCATCCTGTCCTCCTCCTCGGGAATCAGGGGTAAAATCCGCCTTACGCGGTTTGGTTCCGCATCGTGGCAAAGGCATGGCGATTCCCTTGCATCGCCATCACGTTTTGCAACCGCAGATCAGCCGTGGCAAACAGTGGCGCGTGGGGAGGGCCTCAATTGACCGGCGACAAACGCAGCTATGTAATCGGGCAGACCGAAATTGCGGCGCGGCCGCTGGAGCCGGCGCTCTATCTGGTGGCGACGCCGATTGGCAATCTCGCCGATGTCACGCTGCGTGCGCTGGAGACGCTGGCCGGCGCCGACATCGTTGCCTGCGAGGACACCCGCGTCTCGCGCGTGCTGCTCGAACGCTACGGCATTCGCCGGCGCACCACGGCCTATCACGAGCACAATGCGGCCGAGGCCGGGCCGAAGCTGATCGAGTCGCTCGCTGCCGGACAAAGCGTGGCGCTGATCTCGGATGCCGGCACGCCGCTGGTTTCCGATCCCGGCTACCGGCTGGTCGGCGAGGCGCTGGAGCGCGGCATCCGCGTTATTCCGGTGCCCGGACCGTCGGCGGCGCTTGCCGCGCTGACCGCTTCCGGCCTGCCTTCCGACACCTTTCTGTTCGCCGGCTTCTTGCCGGCCAAGGCGGGCCAGAGGCTCACCAAGCTCGAAAGCTTCAGGCAGGTGCCGGCGACGCTCATCTTCTATGAATCGCCGCGCCGGCTGGCCGAGACGCTTGCTGCGATGGCGCAAGCGCTTGGCGGAGCGCGCAAAGCGGCGATTGGCCGCGAGCTGACCAAGGCGTTCGAGGAGATGCGAACGGGAACGCTCGGAGAGCTCGCCGATCACTACGCGGCGGCCGAGACGCCCAAGGGCGAAATCGTGGTCTGCGTCGGCCCGCCGGAGGCGGCCGAGGACCAGCCGGCCGACATCGACCGGCTGCTGTTGTCTTTAGCCGCCGAAATGCCGGCCTCCAAGGCGGCGGCGGAAGCGGCGAAAATGACCGGTGGCCAGAAACAGGCGCTCTACCGCCGGCTGATCGAGCTGAAGGCGGACGGCGGTGGCTGAGCGCACCGTCGTTTATCGGCGAAAAGCCTATCGGCGCGGCCATCGCGGCGAATGGCTGGCGGCGCTGGCGCTGATGCTGAAGGGCTATCGCATCCTTGCGCGCCGCCATCGCACAAAGCTCGGCGAGATCGACCTGATCGCCAGGCGCGGCGACCTTGTACTGTTCGTCGAGGTCAAGGCGCGGCGGACGCTGATGGATGCGATGGAAGCGATCGCCCACGCCTCGGAACGGCGCATCGAGGGTGCCGCCGACCTCTGGCTGTCGCGCCAGCCGGACTATGGCCGGCTGTCGGTGCGCTTCGACATGGTGGCGGTGATGCCCTGGCGCTGGCCAGTGCATGTCGAGAATGCATTTTACGGGCGGAATTGAGGGGCTTACCCTCCCAACGATAAGCTCACCCCCAGATCATCAGCGCCGCCAGTCCGAGCCCGCCAACCACCAGCCGCCACCAGCCGAACAGCGAATAGCCCTTGCGCGAGACGTAATCGAGCAGGAAGCGCACCACGAAAAGCGCGGTGACGAAGGCGGCGATGAAGCCGACGGCGATGATCGGCAGGTCGGCCGAGGTCAGCACGTTGCGGTTCTTGAACAGATCGAAGGCGAAGGCGCCGACCATGGTCGGCATGGCGAGGAAGAAGGAAAACTCCGCCGCCGCGCGCTTGTCGACGCCCAAGAGCAGCGCGCCGACGATGGTCGAGCCGGAGCGCGAGGTGCCGGGTATCAGCGACAGACACTGGAACAGGCCGATCTGCAGATAAAGCCTGGTCGGGAAGCGCTCGACATCGCGGTAGACGGGCTTCAGGTTCATGCGGTCGACGGCGAGCAGCACCACGCCGCCGATGACCAGCATGATGCAGATCAGGCGCGGCGATTCGAACAGGAAGGTCTTGATAAAGTCATGCGCCAGCGCGCCGATGACCGCCGCCGGCAGGAAGGCGATGAGGATGCCGATGGCGAAATGCCTTGTCAGCCGGTCATGCGGCAGTTCGAGCAGCATCTTCCAGAGGCGGCGGAAATAGACGCTCAAGATCGCAAGAATCGCGCCGAGCTGGATCAGGATCTCGAAGGCCTTGCCGGTCGAATGGAAGCCGAGGAAATGGCCGGCGAGCAGGATGTGACCGGTCGACGAGACCGGGATGAATTCGGTCAGGCCCTCGATCAGCCCAAGCAGCAGTGCTTCGACGATGGTCTGGCTTTCCATGGCAACCTCTGCTTCGAGTGACGGCTAAGGGGAAGGGCTTGCTTGTCATGGCGCGGAAGTGCCCCTATAGGTCGCAACACATGACAGTCCCTGGAATCGGGCCGCCAAGACTTACCGGCGCTCACACCAATTTGCCAGTGCGCCCTATCATCGCGGAACCATGCTGACGCTTTTTCACCACCCGATGTTCGCCACCTGCCGGTTCGTCCGCCTCGCCTTCGGCGAGTATGGCGAGGAGCTGGCCTTGATCGAGGAGAAACCCTGGACCCGGCGCAAGGAGTTCCTGGCGCTCAATCCGGCCGGCACGCTGCCGATCCTGCTGGCCGAAGGCGATGTGCCAATCGTCGGCGCCATGGTCATTGCCGAATATCTTGACGAGACACGCGGGGTGCTGAAGCGCGACAGGCGGCTGTTTGCCGAGGACCCGATGCAGCGCGCCGAAATCCGGCGACTGACCGACTGGTATCTCAGCAAGGCCGAAAGCGAGGTCACCCGCCATCTGGTGCGCGAGCGGGTGCTGAAGCCGGTGATGCCGGAGACGGCGGGCGGCGGCTCACCCGATTCGGGCGCAATCCGCGCCGCGCGCGCCAACATCCGCCAGCACATGAAATACACCAACTGGCTGGCGGGCACGCGTCATTGGCTGGCCGGCAACAAGGTGACCTATGCCGACCTCGCCGCGGCCGCGACGCTTTCCGTGCTCGACTATCTCGGCGAGATCGACTGGCGCGAGCACGCGGCGGCGCGCGAATGGTATACTCGCGTGAAATCACGGCCGTCGTTCCGGCCGCTGCTCACCGATCGCGTGCGCGGCCTGTCGCCGGTATCGCATTATGCGGACCTCGATTTCTGACACGACGAAGCTGCGCGCGCTGATCGACGCGGAGGCGCGCCGCGCCGGCTTCGACGCCGTTGCCGTCACCCGGCCGGACGCGATCCCGCTGGCTCCCGCGCGCCTGGCCGAGTTTGTCGCCGAGGGATTTCACGGCTCGATGGACTGGATCGCCGAGACGATCGGGCGGCGCGCCGAGCCTTCGACGCTGTGGCCGGAAGTGCGTTCGATCATCGTGCTCGCCATGAACTACGGTCCGGACCGGGATCCGCGCGATGTCCTCGACAAACACGATCGCGGCGCGATCTCGGTCTACGCGCACAATCGCGACTATCACGACGTGATGAAAGGTCGGCTGAAGGAAATCGCGGGCAAGATCGTCGCGCGGGCCGGCGGCGACGTGAAGGTCTTCGTCGACACCGCGCCGGTGATGGAAAAGCCGCTTGCCGAAGCCGCGGGGCTGGGCTGGCAGGGCAAGCACACCAATCTGGTGAGCCGCGAGCATGGCTCATGGCTGTTCCTCGGCACCATCTTCACCACGGCCGAGCTTGAGCCGGACAAAGCCGAGATCGACCATTGCGGCTCCTGCCGCGCCTGCCTCGACATCTGCCCAACCGATGCCTTCCCGGCGCCCTACCGGCTCGATGCGCGGCGTTGCATCTCCTACCTCACAATCGAGAACAAGGGACCGATCCCGCGCGAATTTCGCGAGGCGATCGGCAACCGCATCTATGGCTGCGACGACTGCCTCGCCGTGTGTCCGTGGAACAAATTCGCCAGCGTCGCCGCCGAGGCCAAGCTTGCCGCTCGCGAAAATCTGCGCGAGCCGCGGCTGTCGGAGCTGCTGTTGCTCGACGATGCGACGTTCCGCTCCTTTTTCTCGGGCTCGCCGATCAAGCGCATCGGCCGCGACCGTTTCATCCGCAACGCGCTGATCGCCGCCGGCAATTCGGACGATGCCTCGCTGACGCCGGTCGCGCGCGGCCTAATCGACGACGGCTCGCCGCTGGTGCGGGGTGCGGCAGTATGGGCGCTATCGCGACTGATGGAGCGGCGCGATTTTGCGGAGCTCGCCGCATCGGCCTTGCAGGCCGAAGGCGATGCAACGGTGCGCGAGGAATGGCTGTCAGCGCTGCCGGTTCCCGCAAAGGACCATTGAAGAAGAGGATTTAATTGATGGGCGAGAGACGCTTCTTCATTTTCGGCGCCGGCTATTCCGGCAAGGCTTTTGCGAGAGCCAATGAAGATGGCGCGCCGATCCTTGGGACGACGCGATCGCCGGAAAAATTCGAGGTGTTGCGGCAGGCAGGCATCAATCCGTTAAGCTTCGACGGTTCGTTGACGGCGGAAATCAGCGATGCGCTTCGGCACACAACACATCTCATCGTCTTGGTCGCTCCGGACGAAGCGGGCGATCCGGTGCTCAACGCGGCAGGCGAGGCGATCCGGGCCAAGATGCCGGCGCTCCAATGGATCGGCTATCTTTCCACCGTCGGCGTCTACGGCGACCATGGCGGCGCCTGGGTCGACGAGAGCGCCGAGTGCAGGCCGGTTTCGAAGCGCTCGGTAATGCGGGTGGCGGCCGAACAGGAATGGCTGGCTCTTGGGCGGGAAATCGGAAAGCCGGTAGCGATCCTGCGGCTTTCCGGTATTTACGGCCCGGGCCGCAACGCGCTGGCCAATCTCGAGGACGGCACCGCGAGGCGGCTGGTCAAGCCCGGCCAGGTCTTCAACCGCATCCATTGCGACGACATCGCCGGCGCCCTGTGGCACCTGGCCGATAGCAATCGCGGCGGCATCTTCAATGTCACCGACGACGAGCCGGCGCCGCCGCAGGATGTCGTCGCCTACGCCGCCGGGGTGATGGGCGTGGAGGCGCCGCCGGAAATCCCCTTCGAAACCGCGCAACTTTCGCCCATGGCGCGGTCCTTCTACGGCGAAAACAAGCGCGTCGCCAACGCGGCGATCAAAGCGGCAGGCTACAGCTTTCGTTTGCCGAATTACCGGGTGGCGCTGGAGCGGATGTGGGCCGACGGCAACTGGCGAGACGGACAGCCGCGCAGTCCGATGAAACGCTCGTGAGCGAAGCGACGTGCATGGCGTGATATGATTCGCGCCTGAACTGCGTCGCGAATCTTTCAGCTTCGCTCCATGCGCTCCAGTTTTGATTTTATGCATGTCTTTATCCCGAAACCGGGTCCCACTTTCGGGAGACATGTTTTAGCATGCCGCCTGAGATTGCGTCGCGCCACTGGAGAGGGGACCCGACCTGATGACGTTGCGACCGCTGCCCGACAGGAAGCCGTTCCTGACCGCCGCGCTTGCCCTGGTGACCTTAGCCGGGCTGGCGGCGGCCGCGATCTCGGCCGAACCGCGCGCAAAAGACCTGTTCGGCGCCAAGAAGCTGCCGGCGGTGGCGCACGCGCAATCGTTCGGCTTTTACTCAAGAG
>NZ_RZSV01000054.1:0-29840 GCF_004023205.1 Mesorhizobium sp. M1A.F.Ca.IN.020.03.2.1
GCCACACTCAGACGATCCGCGCTTTGCCGGCAATGAAGTGCATCTCATCGCTTCGGCGGCCGCGGCTTCCAGCGAGACGCCGGCCGAAGCGATGAGATGCACTTCATTGCCGGCAAAGCGCGGATCGTCTGAGTGTGGCGCATCGGCTGCGGGAGACTGAATATGCGCCATGACCGCATCCGGCAGGCACATGCCGTAGGCGGCGATCGACGCCAGCGCATCCGCGCGGCTGCCGGTGTCGGGGACGGTCGGCCCCGAGGCCACCAGCGCCGGATTGTCGCCGGGAATGTCGGAGACGACCAGCGATACGACCCGGGCCGGATGTGCGGCGCCGGCCAGCCGTCCGCCCTTTATGGTCGAGACGTGCTTGCGGATGGTGTTCATCGCCGCGATCGGCGCGCCGGAAGCGAGCAGCGCCTCGTTGACGGCGATCTCGTCGGCAAGAGTCAGGCCGGGAGCGGGCGACGGCAGCAGCGCCGAGCCGCCGCCCGAAATCAGCGCCACGACCAGATCGTCCGCGCTCAGTCCCCGCACCTTCTCCAACAGCCGACGCGAGGCTTCGAGGCCGGCGGCGTCCGGCACCGGGTGCGCCGCCTCGATGATCTCGATGCGCTCGCATCTGGCGCCATAGCCGTAGCGGGTCACGACCAGCCCATCGATCGGACCATCCCAGACCTTCTCGAAGGCCGCCGCCATCTGCGCCGAGCCCTTGCCGG
Organism: Mesorhizobium sp. M1A.F.Ca.IN.020.03.2.1; assembly: GCF_004023205.1. Lineage (NCBI taxonomy): Bacteria > Pseudomonadati > Pseudomonadota > Alphaproteobacteria > Hyphomicrobiales > Phyllobacteriaceae > Mesorhizobium > Mesorhizobium sp. M1A.F.Ca.IN.020.03.2.1. The sequence goes on from NZ_RZSV01000054.1 coordinate 717, forward strand.
CGCCGATAACGATGGTGCGGCCCTTCGGTTTTGCCGGCAAATGATTGCGGATCGTCTTTTCCGGATCGGCGGCGGCGACGGCGGCGTTGAAGATCGACGTAAGGAAAGTTTTTGGATCGGTCATTGCTCTTCCGGCGGCAACTTGAGCTTGCTCGCATCGACTCCGAGATGGGCGCAGAGCGCATCCACAACGACACCGTGGTCTTCTCGTTCGGGCAGACCGGAGACGGCGATGACGCCGATCACGCCTGCGCCCTTCACCGCGACGGGAAAGCCGCCGCCGGCCAGCACATAGTCGGCAATGTCGAGCGCTTCGCCGACCTTGAAGGTGCGGTCGGGTCGCTGCTGCTCCAGCACCATGCGATAGGTGCTTCTGAGATAGCGCTTGACGACATTGATCTTGCGCCGCGCCCAGTCGGGGTTGGAGGCGTTGGAGCCCGGCATAGCGGCGTAGAATAGCGGACGGTCGAAGGTCCTGATATCGACGATGATCGGCAAGTTTTCGTTGAGCGCCCGCTCCCTGATCGCCGCGCCTATCTGGAAGGCCACGGCCTCGTCGAAGGCCGGAAAGACCAGCGTGGCTTCCTGTTTCTTGATCAGAGCGATGTCGTCGGCGGCAGCCATGGCGTTTCCCCTGTCAATGTCGACGCACGCTTTGGCCGATGGCTGACGCGGGGTCAAGCGACGAGCACGTTTAATCTATGCGACAATCGCGCTCTTGGCCGGCCGGCCCGCCACATAGACCTCGCTCACGGCGCGGTCGTCGCCCAGCGTCTGCAGCAGGAAGAGCTCCTCCGCCAGGGTCTCCACCGTCTCCATCCTCAGCCGCATCGCCGGCGTGGCGTTGGCATCGAGCACGACGATGTCGGCATCCGTGCCTTCTTCCAGCGTGCCGACTTTTTCGGCGACAGACAGCGCCTCGGCATTGCCGCGCGTCAGCTGCCAGAAGGACTGGAAGGGGTTCAGCTTCTCGCCATTCAGCGCGATGACTTTGTAGCCCTCGTCCATGGTCCGCAGCATCGAATAGTTGGTGCCGCCGCCGACATCGCTGGCGGCAGCGATGCTGAGCGGCTTTTCGCGGCGGCGGTAGCGCTGGTAGTCGAACAGGCCGGAGCCAAGGAAGAGGTTGGAGGTCGGGCAGAACACCGCAACCGAACCCGATTGCGACAGCGCATCGGCTTCGCGCTCGGAAAGATGAATGCAGTGGCCGAAAAGGCTCTTTTTGCCCAGCAGGCCGTAATGCTCATAGACGTCGGTGTAGTCGCGCGACCAGGGGTAAAGCTCCTGGGTGAAGGCGATCTCGGCGTGGTTTTCCGACAGATGCGTCTGCATGTGGAGATCGGGATGCTCACGGCAGAGCGCGCCGGCCATCTCCATCTGCTCGGGCGAGGAGGTGATGGCGAAGCGCGGGGTGATGGCATAGAGCTGGCGGCCCTTGCCGTGCCATTCGGCAATCAGCGCCTTGCTGTCGTCATAGCCGGTCTGGGGCGTGTCCAGCACGCCCTCCGGCGCATTGCGGTCCATCATCACCTTGCCGGCGATGTTGAGCATATTGCGGTCGTGCGATTCGGCGAAGAAGGCTTCGGCCGACGATTTGTGCACCGAGCAATAGGCGACGACCGTCGTCGTGCCCTGGCGCAGCATCTCGTCGAGGAAGAGCCTGGCGATGCGGCGGCCATGCTGCGCGTTCGCGAATTTCGACTCCTCCGGAAAGGTGTATTTGTTCAGCCAGTCGAGCAGCTCGGCGCCGTAGGACGCGATGATCTGCATCTGCGGAACATGCACATGCGCATCAATGAAGCCCGGCAGGATGAGATGCGGGCGATGATCGATCGTCTCGACGCCGGCGCCGGCGCGCTTGGCGATCTCGGCATACGGACCGGCGGCAATGATCTTGCCGTCGTCGATCAGCAGCCCGCCATCCTCCTCGTAGCGCCAGGCGGAATGGTCGTCGATTGCTTCGGGCCAGCGCAGGAAGGAGAGCGTGCGGCCGCGCAGGAGTTTCGAGGTCATGCTTACTTTCCGGCGCCTTCGAACCAGGCCACCAAAAGGGCCCGTTCCTGGTCGGTTATCTGAGTGACGTTGGCGGGCGGCATGGCATGCGCGCGGCCGGCCTGGAGGTAGATCTCCCGGGCATGATCGGCGATGCGCGCGTCGGTGTCGAGCAACACGCCCTTCGGCGCATGGTAGATTCCTTCATAGGCCGGCTCTTCGGTATGGCACATCGAGCAACGGCCGAGCACGGTGTCGCGCACGGCCGGAAAATGCGCCGAGGCAATGTAGACCTGGGCAGCGGCGGATGCGGCGGAGGTCTTGGGCTCCGCTGTCAGCACCTTGGGCACGGTCGACAGCCAGATGACGATCATGAACAGCACGGCGGCACCCAGCCAGGTCCAGGTCGGGTTCCCCTTCCTCGCGTGCACGGTGTTGAAATAGTGCCGGATCAGCACGCCGATGATGAAGACCAGCGAGGCGATGACCCAGTTGAACTGCGTGCCGAAGGCCAGCGGGTAGTGGTTCGACAGCATCAGAAACAGCACCGGCAAGGTCAGGTAGTTGTTGTGCAGCGAGCGCTGCTTGGCAATCTTGCCGTATTTCGGGTCCGGCTTGCGGCCGGCGATCAGGTCGGCGACGACGATCTTCTGGTTGGGGATGATGACCATGAAGACATTGGCCGACATGATCGTGGCGGTGATGGCGCCGAGATGCAGGAAGGCGGCACGGCCGGTGAAGAGGTGGGTCAGCCCCCAGGCGATGAAGACCAGCACGCAGTAGAGTACCAGCATCAGGCCGGTATCGCTTTTGCCGAGCGGCGAGCGGCAGAGCAGGTCGTAGACGATCCAGCCGACGCCGATCGTTGCCAGCGACAAGAGGATGCCGACGGGCACCGAGATGTTGAGCACGTTGGGGTCGATCAGGAAGAGGTCGGCGCCGGCATAGTAGACCACGCAAAGCATGGCGAAGCCCGACAGCCAGGTGGCGTAGGATTCCCATTTGAACCAGGTCAGGTGCTCCGGCATCTCCGCCGGCGCCACGAGATATTTCTGGATGTGGTAGAAGCCGCCGCCATGCACCTGCCACTCCTCGCCGAAGGCGCCGGCGGGCAGGCCGGGACGCTGGCGCAGCCCGAGATCGAGGGCGACGAAATAGAAGGACGAGCCGATCCAGGCGATGCCGGTGATGACATGCAGCCAGCGGACGGCGAAGCTCAGCCAGTCCCAGAAAATCGCAAAATCCATCATCGAGTCGCCCCTGGGAAATCGTCCCTGCCGATCAGGCGACTTTACGGTCTGGAGCGCAAACGAAAAGAGGCGGGGCGCGCGATGACTTTCAAAAAAAAATGGAAAATACTAGGGTCGTCCCACGCAGCCATTTGAGAGCCACGACCGTCGCATGGCCTATCTCGACAACATCGCCGTCTTCGTCCGCGTCGTCGAGCTCGGCAATCTGTCGGCAGCCGGGCGCGACATGCGCATCTCACCGGCGGTCGCCTCCAACCGCATCAAGGAGTTGGAGAAGCACCTCGGCGTGCGGCTGTTCAACCGCACCACGAGGCAGCTGATGCCGACCGAGCACGGCACCGTGTTCTACACCGGCGCCAAGCAGGTGCTGGACGCGATCACCGAGGCGGAGGCCGCGGTCGCAGCACTCTCCGGCCAGCCGCGCGGCACGATCAAGGTAACGGCGCCGCTCGGCCTCGGCCGGCGGCTGATCGCCTCGGGCATTCCGGATTTCCACGACAAATACCCCGATATCGAGGTGCGGCTGAGACTCTCCGACCACAATGTCGACATCATGAAGGAAGGCATCGACGTCGCCTTCCGGCTTGGCATCATCGAGGATTCCAGCCTTCGGATGCGCGGCATCATGGAATGCGAGCGCGTGCTGGTGGCGGCGCCGAAATACCTCGAGGCGCGCGGCGAGCCGGTCGAGCCGCAGGAACTGATCGGCAAGAAACATGATTGCCTGATGCTGCGCTATTCCGGCACGCGCGAATATGTCTGGACGCTGCAGACGCCGAACGGTCCGCAGAAATTCGAGGTGCATGGACCCTACGATACGGACGATGGCGATGTGCTGACAGGCTGGGCGCTGTCGGGGCGCGGCATCATCAACAAGCCGCGCTTCGAGGTCGAGCCGTTCATCCGCGATCAGCGGCTGAGAGTGATCCTGGCAAAGACGCCGCCGACGCCGGTGCAGTTCGCTGCCGTCTATCCGCACAAGAAGTTGCAGGATCCGAAGGTGCGCCTGCTGCTCGACTTCATGGCCGATCGCTGCCAGCGGCTGATCAAGGACATTCTTGCCGGTAGGTAGGGCTGGCGGGCACGCGCCTTCGCGTGGGTGACCACACTCAGTCTTCGTCCATCAGGCGGGCTGTGCCGGATACCCGGATCGAGCTGCCCGGGGTGGGCGGAATATCGGCATGCAGCCGCGAGCGCATGCCCATATCCTCGCCCTGAGCGATATTGATCGCGCCGCCATGTGCCCAGCCAATGTCGCGCAGATAGCCGGCAAAGGCGGCGGCGGCAGCGCCGGTCGCCGGATCCTCATAGACGCCGCCGGAAGCGAAGGGATTGCGCGTGTGGAAGAGACGCGGCGTTTCGGCATAGGCGAGCAGGATCGTTACCAGTCCCTCGCGCCGCATCAGGGCCCGGCCCTGTTTCAGGTCATAGGCCATGGCGGCGAGCGCCTTGCGCGACTTCAAGGCCAGCACCAGATGGTCGGCGCCGCCATGAATCAGCGCCGGCGGAATGGCGGGATCGAGATCGCCCGGCTGGTAACCGAACATGGCCAGGGTCTCGCCGGCCAGCTCCGACGGGGCCGGCCGGCTGCGCGTCGGCGGCGACTGCAGGGCGGCGGCAAAGTTGGCGCCGTCGCGAAACCCTTCGACGGTGATGGCGGCCTGATTCAGGAGCAGCTTGAAAATTCCGTCACCGAACTTTCTAACGAGGGCCGCGCCCAGCGCGATGGTGGCATGGCCGCAGAACGGCACTTCCGATTCGGGCGAAAAGTAGCGGACACGCCAGCCGTCGCCTTCACGTGCGGCAAAGGCGGTCTCGGAAAAGCCGACCTCTGCAGCGACGCGCTGCATGTCTGCGGCGTCGGGCAGAACCTCGCCAATCACCACGCCGGCCGGGTTGCCGCCGCTGTTGCCGTCCGAAAATGCCGCTATGCGCAAGACATCCATGTCGCTCGTCCCGTGTTCGTCATTCGTGTTCGCCAGGCGTGCAGAAAACACGGTTCAATCCGGTTTGGGAAACGAAGAAAGCGACGAGCAGCTGTGAGCATCAGTCATACCTTCGCCAGCTGCGCGCCCCTCGATCCGACGCGGAACGAAACCCGCTCCGTCGCCGTTCTGGCGATTGGCGGCTGCACGGCCGCCCTTCGAGACCAGTCCCCAGCTTTCACAGCGACCCAGCGCCACAGGAGCCGACCATGGACGCCATTGTCACCAAGAACGACCTCAAATCCGACGCCAAGAAGGAATCGATCGATCTTCTCAATGCCAGGCTTGCCGATGCCATCGACCTGGCGCTGGTCACCAAGCAGGCGCACTGGAACGTCAAGGGCCCGCAGTTCATCGCCATCCATGAGATGCTCGACGAGTTCCGCGAGGAGATCGACGGCCATGTCGACATCATCGCAGAACGCGCCGTGCAGCTTGGCGGCACCGCGCACGGCACCTCGCAGGACGTGTCGAGGGCAACGAAGCTCCAGCCCTATCCGACCGACATCCACAAGACCAAGGATCATCTGGCGGCGCTGATCGACCGCTATGCTACCGCTGCCAGGCTGGCGCGTGAGGCGATCGACGAGGCGGACGACGCCGGCGATGCCGACACCGCCGACATTTTTACCGCCTACTCGCGTTCGCTCGACAAATTGCTGTGGTTCCTCGAAGCGCATACGCAGGAAAAGGAATAGCCGGCTAGGCTCCTCCCATGGCCGGCTGAATCAGCCGGCCATCGCCTTGGGCGCGGCCGAGGCCTGGACCGCATGCGACACCAGCGCCGTCATGATCTCGGCGGCGGCGAGCGCGGCGATCACCGGCGGGCGCTTGTCCTTCACGGCATTGCCGCCGATCGGCGAGACGAGACGGTTGAACTGGGCCTCGCTGCCCTCGTCGGACTTCAGGAACCAGTTCTTGAACGTCGCCTTCTTGGTCTTCGAGCCGATCATGCCGACATAGGCGGCGTCGTCGCGCTTCAGCGCCTCGGCGACGATCAGGAAATCCAGCGCATGGTCATGGGTGAGGATGGCGAAGGCCGATCCCGCACGGGCTTCGCGCACCACCGCTTCGGGCATCGGCGTCAGCCGCGTCTCAACCGTTTCCGGCATGCCTTCCAGCGCATCGGCCCGCGTCTCGACGACCTCCACATGAATGGGCAGCAGCGCCAACGACGCGGCCAGCGCCTGGCCGACATGGCCGCCGCCAAAGACATAGACATGCGGCAGATGCGCCTCCTCGGCCTCGGCTTTGGCGATCAGTTCCTGTTCGATCCTAGCGTCAACCAAGCGGATCAGCACCTCGACGCGGCCGCCGCAGCATTGGCCGATTTCAGGACCCAATGGAACATCTAGGGTCGCGCAGGTTTCGTCGACCTCGATGCGGGCTTCCCTCCCCCTCGAGGGTAGGGTGGCGGCGGAGCCGCCAGGTTGGGTCACCGGCGCAGTGCTCGGCGCTGTCGTGGTGCCTTCTGAGCGCACCCCCTCTGGCCGCTTCGCGGCCATCGCCCCCTCAAAGGAGGAGAAAAGCATCTGCCGCGCCTTGTCGATCGCCATGAATTCAAGCTGGCCCCCGCCGATGGTGCCGAAAATCGCCGATGACGAGACGAGCATGAAGGCGCCGGTCTCACGCGGGGTCGACCCCTTTGTGGCCGCGACCTCGACGAGCGCGACCCGGCCGGTCTGGCCGAGAAACGCCTTCAGGCTTTGCACTTTCGAGTTCATCGTCTGCATTTCCACCCAGGAAATATAGCGTTTCGCGCCTCGAATTGCACGTTTTGGCCGGTTCAGGCCGGCTTTGCGGCTTCCCGCTTCAGCCTTTCGATCGCCATCAGCACCCGTTCCGGCGTCGCCGGGGCATCGAGGCGCGGGCAGATCCTGTGATCGGCGACACTCGCCACCGCGTCGGAGAGCGCATGCAGCACCGACATGCCGTGCGGCAGCGGCGGCTCGCCGACCGCCTTGGAGCGATGGATGGTCGGCTCGTAGGCCGACGACCAGTCGGTCAGCTTGACGTTGAAGATTTTTGGCCGGTCGGAAGCGAGCGGGATCTTGTAGGTCGACGGCGCATGCGTGCGCAGCCGGCCGCCGTTGTCCCACCAAAGCTCTTCCGTCGTCAGCCAGCCCATGCCCTGGATGAAGCCGCCCTCGACCTGGCCGAGGTCGATCGCGCTGTTCAGCGAGCGGCCGGCATCGTGCAGGATGTCGGTGCGCTCGACGACATATTCGCCCGTCAGCGTATCGACCGAGACTTCCGAGCAGGCCGCGCCATAGGCGTAGTAGTAGAAGGCATGGCCGCGGCCCTTGCTGCGGTCCCAATGGATCTTCGGCGTTTTGTAGAAGCCAGCCGCCGAGAGCTGGACGCGGTTCATGTAGGCTTGCTTGACCAGATCGTTGAAGGCGATTTCCTGGTTGCCGATGCGCACCCGGTTGGGCAAGAACACGACCTGGTCGAGCGGCACCTGGTATTTTTCGGCCGCGAAATCCGTCAGCCGCTTGCGGATCTGCCGAGCGGCATCCTGCGCCGCCATGCCGTTGAGGTCGGCGCCGGAAGATGCCGCCGTCGGCGAGGTGTTCGGCACCTTGGCTGTGGTGGTGGCGGTGATCTTGACCCGGTCGAGATCGATCTGGAATTCCTCGGCGACGACCTGCGCCACCTTGAGATGCAGGCCCTGGCCCATTTCGGTGCCGCCATGGTTCATATGCACCGAGCCGTCTGCATAGACATGCACCAGGGCGCCGGCCTGGTTGGCCTCGGTCTTTGTGAAGGAAATGCCGAACTTGACCGGCGTCAGCGCCAGGCCGCGCTTGATGAAGCGGCTGTTGTTGTTGAAGGCGCTGATCTCGCGCCGCCGCCGCGCGTAATTGGCGCTTTCCTCCAGCTCAGCGACGATGCGGTGGATGATGTTGTCCTCGACCTTCTGGTGATAGGGCGTGAGGCAGCGTTCGCCGATCGCATCCATCGGGTCATAGAAATTGAGCTTGCGGATTTCGAGCGGATCCTTGCCGACCGCGAAGGCCACTTCGTCGATGACGCGCTCCGCGCCGACCATGCCTTGCGGGCCGCCAAAGCCGCGGAAGGCGGTGTTCGAGACCGTGTTGGTGAAAAGCGGCGCCGATTTCGCGTGCACCGCCGGATAGAAATAGGCGTTGTCGCAATGGAAGAGCGCCCGGTCGCCGACGGGACCGGACAGGTCGGCGGAGAAGCCGCAGCGCAGGGCATAGGTGAAATCGACGCCGAGGATATTGCCCTCGTCGTCGAAGCCGACCTCGTAGTCGATGGCGAAATCATGCCGCTTGCCTGTGGCGGTCATGTCCTCGTCGCGGTCGAGCCTGATCTTCACCGCGCGGTTCAGCTTCTTGGTCGCGATGGCGGCTATGGCCGCGCATTGGTTGGCCTGCGTCTCCTTGCCGCCGAAGCCGCCGCCCATGCGGCGCACCTCCACCGTCACCGCATGGCTCGGCACGCCGAGCGCATGCGCAATCAGATGCTGCGTCTCGCTCGGCCCCTGCGTGGAGCAATAGACGATCACCTCGTCGTCCTCACCGGGGATCGCCAGCGAGACCTGGCCCTCGAGGTAGAAATGGTCCTGGCCGCCAAGCCACATGCGGTTCTTGATGCGGCGGGGCGCCGCCGCAATCGCGGCAGCCGCATCTCCGCGCTTCAGGATCAGCGGCGTGGTGACCTGCTTGTCCTTGACCGGGTCGAGGTCCCAGATGTCGATCACGGCCGGAAGCTCGTCATATTCGATCCTAGCCAGGCGTGCCGCACGGCGCGCCGCCTCGCGTGTCTCAGCTACCACGGCGAAGATCGGCTGGCCGTAGAAGTGCACCTTGTGCTCGGCGAGCACCGGATCGTCATGCATGTTGCTCGGCGAGACGTCGTTGTCGCCGGGCACGTCGGCACAGGTCAGCACATCGACGACGCCTGGCGCTGCGCGCACCGCCGACAGATCAATGCTCTTCAGCGTGCCGTGCGCGACCTTGGCGAGGCCAAGGCCGACATGCAGCGTGCCGGCAGGCTCAGGCATGTCGTCGATATAGACGGCGGCGCCGCTGACATGCTTGTGCGCGGAATCGTGCCGCTGCTCGGTGGCGACGCCGCCGACGATTTTTTCGGCCTTGAGGTTGGGAGTGGCGTGCTTGTCCATCAGGCCGCCTCGTTGCGGGTCACTTGGAACGGCGCCCTGGTGCCGGTGGTTTCGACATAAAAGCGCAGCAAAAGATTCTTCGCCGCCAGCGCCCGATACTCGGCGGTTGCACGCATATCGGTAATTGGCGTGAAGTCGCTGGCGTATTCGGCCATCGCGGACTCGACACTCGCTTCGCTCCAGACTTTGCCGATAAGGGCGGTTTCAACCGCAGTCGCCCGCTTCGGCGTCGGCGCCATGCCGCCATAGGCGATACGGATATCCGCCACGGTGCCGTTCTTGGCCTCGGTCAGATAGAAGGCGCCGAGGGTAGCGGTAATGTCCTCGTCGCGGCGCTTGGTGACCTTGTAGACGGCAAATTTCGTGCCCTCTGCCGGCACGGGCACATGGACGGCCTCGACGAATTCGCCGGGCTGCCGATCCTGCTTGCCATAGGCAATGAAGAAGGTTTCGAGCGGGATCGTGCGTCGGGCATTGCCCTTGCGGAGCGTGAGCCGCGCGCCGAGCGCGATCAGCGGCGGCGGCGTGTCGCCGATCGGAGAGCCGTTGGCGATGTTGCCGCCGATGGTGCCCATGTTGCGCACCTGCTCGCCGCCGATGCGGTCGACCAGCGGTCCCAAGGCCGGGATACGCCGGGAAAGCGTTGCGAAGGCTTCGCTGTAAGTCACGCCGGCGCCGATCGTAATCACGCCATCGGTCTCCGAGATCATGCGCAAGCCGTCGAGGCCGCCGATGAAGATAGCCGGCGAGATGTCGCGCATATGCTTGGTGACCCACAGCCCGACATCGGTCGAGCCGGCAACGATGGTGGCGCCAGGCTCCTTCTCGAGCACCATGGCGAAATCGTCGACGTCAGCCGGCACGATCAGCCGCTGCGTACCCGAACCGACCTCGACCCTGGCGCCGTCGCGCAGCGCTCCCAGCCGTGCGGTGATATCCTTGCGCTCCACTGCCAGCGGGTCCTTCGCCGCCTTGCCGTAGCTTGATATGGCGCGCGCCGCGCGCATGATCGCCTCGTAGCCGGTACAGCGGCAGAGATTGCCCTGCAGCGCCTTTTCGATCGCCGCGTCGGACGGATTGGGCGTCTTCATCCAGAGCGCATAGAGTGACATGACGAAACCGGGCGTGCAGAAGCCGCATTGCGAGCCATGGAAATCGACCATCGCCTGCTGCACGGGGTGAAGCTGTTCGCCATTGCCGCGCAGGTGCTCAACGGTGACGACATGCGTGCCGTCGAGCGAGCCCATGAAGCGGATGCAAGCATTGACGCTTTCATAGACCAGGCCCTCGACCGACAGCTTGCCGACCAGCACCGTGCAGGCGCCGCAATCGCCCTCGGCGCAGCCTTCCTTGGTGCCGCGCAGCGAGCGGTTCAACCGCAGCCAGTCGAGCAGGGTCGCGTCGGGGGCGATGTCGTTCAGCGCGACATCGTCGCCGTTCAGGATGAAGCGTATCTGGTTACGGGTCTTGTCGGCCATGTCTCAGCTCCCGCGATAGGTCGAGTAGCCGTAGGGCGAGATCAAGAGCGGCACATGATAATGCCGCTCCTCCGCCATGCCGAAGCGGATCGGCACGGTGTCGAGGAAAGCCGGCTCCGGCAGGCTGGCGCCCTGCCCGCGCAGATAATCGCCGGCAGCGAAGACCAGCTCGTACTCGCCGGTGCGGAAGTCGGCGCCGGCAAGCAACGGCGCGTCGCAGCGGCCGTCATCATTGGTGGTGACGGTCTTCAAATGCGTGCGGGCCTGGCCTTCGAGGCGGAAAAGCCCGATTGAAAGGCCCTTTGCCGGCCTGCCGGTCGCGGTATCGAGGACATGGGTCGTCAGACGCCCGCCATCGGCTTTCGACGTTTCTGCCACTGGCCGCCTCCCATCCCAAGTAGTCGAACGTTTTCAGGTCAATTGTGCGCCAATTAAAGGCGATGCATAAGCCCCGGTCGAGCGGAGTGCGGCAAAAAGCACTTTCAAAAATTTTCGGGGGAATGCACGAGCACTCCTTTCGATATCTTCATCTCAACAGTCGGGCAGGAGCGATCATGCGTTACGAACGGGACATGCGCGGTTACGGAGCCAATCCGCCAGACCCGAAATGGCCCGGCGGCGCCTATGTCGCGGTGCAGTTCGTCGTCAATTACGAAGAAGGCGGCGAGAACTGCGTGCTGCACGGCGACAAGGCTTCCGAAGCCTTCCTGTCCGAGATCGTCGGCGCCGCCCCCTGGCTCGGCCAGCGCCACTGGAACATGGAATCGATCTATGAATACGGCGCCCGCGCCGGCTTCTGGCGGCTCTACCGGCTGTTCACGCAAGCTGAGGTGCCGGTGACCTGCTACGGCGTCGCCACGGCGCTGGCACGCTCCCCCGATCAGGTCGCGGCGATGCAGGAGGCCGGCTGGGAGATCGCCTCGCACGGGCTGAAATGGATCGACTACCGCGACCATAGCGCGGAGGACGAGCGACGTGACCTCGAAGAGACGATCCGTCTGCATTACGAAGTGACCGGCGCGCGGCCGACCGGCTGGTACACCGGCCGCACTTCGGTCAACACGGTGCGACTCGTCGCCGAGGAAGGCGGCTTCGATTACGTCTCCGACACATATGACGACGAATTGCCCTACTGGTTCGACCGGGGTGGTCTGGAGAAGCCGCAGCTCATCATCCCCTACACGCTCGACGCCAACGACATGCGCTTTGCCACGCCGCAGGGCTTCAATTCGGGCGACCAGTTCTTCGCCTATCTGAAGGACAGTTTCGACACGCTCTATGCGGAGGGCAAGGCGGGGCGGCCGCGCATGATGAACATCGGCCTGCATTGCCGGCTGGTCGGCCGTCCGGGCCGCGTGGCGGCGCTGAAGCGCTTCGTCGACTATGTGAAGTCGCATGACAGGGTGTGGCTGACCCGGCGCATCGATATCGCAAAACACTGGCGCGAGACGCACCCCTACCAGGCGCCGGCGCTGCGCCCGTCTCGGATGGAATTCGAGGAATTCGTGCATGCCTTCGGCGGGGTGTTCGAGCATTCGCCGTGGATCGCCGAGCGGGCCTACGAACTGGAGCTCGGCCCGGCCCATGACAGCGCCGGCGGCCTGCACAACGCGCTCTGCCGCGTCTTCCGCGCGGCGACCGAGGCCGAGCGGCTTTCTGTGCTCAACGCCCATCCCGACCTTGCCGGCAAGCTGGCGGCGGCCAAGCGGCTGACGCCGGAATCAGCCAAAGAACAGGCCTCCGCCGGGCTCGACGCGCTGACCGACAAGGAGCGCGAGCTGTTTTCGAAGCTCAACGCCGCCTATGTCACGACCTTCGGCTTTCCCTTCATCATCGCGGTCAAGGGCAAGACGAAGGACCAGATCCTGGCGGAGTTCGAGGCTCGCATCGGCAACAGCCGCAGCAATGAATTCGACACCGCGTGCAAACAAGTCGAGCGCATCGCGCTGCTTCGGCTCAAAGACATGCTTCCAAAATAGGCTTCAACACATGGACAGGATGAACATGGCCGAGCGAACCTATTACGCGCCGCATGGCGGCCATCCCGGTCAGCACGAGCTGTTGACCGGCCGCGCCGTCTTCACCGAAGCCTATGCGGTCATCCCCAAGGGCGTGATGCAGGACATCGTCACCAGCCCGCTGCCGTTCTGGGACAAGACAAGGGCCTGGATCATCGCAAGACCGCTTTCGGGTTTCGCCGAGACCTTTTCGCAATACATCGTCGAGGTCCTGGCCGGCGGCGGCAGCGACCGACCTGAGCTCGACCCCGAAGCCGAGGGCGTGCTGTTCGTGGTCGAGGGCGAGCTTACGGTCTCCCTTGCCGGTAAGAACCATGTGCTTCGCCCAGGCGGCTTTGCCTTCCTGCCGCCGGCCAGCGGCTGGACAGCGCGCAATGAGAGCAGCGGTGCGGTCCGCTTCCACTGGGTTCGCAAGGCCTATGAGGCGGTCGACGGGCTCGACGTTCCGGAAGCCTTCTTCAGCAGCGACAAGGAGGTCGAGCCGAGCCCGATGCCCGGCACGGGAGGCCACTGGGCGACGACGCGCTTCGTCGACCCGGCCGACATGCGCCACGATATGCATGTCACCATCGTCACGCTCAAACCCGGCGCGGTCATCCCCTTCGCCGAGACCCATGTCATGGAGCATGGGCTCTATGTGCTCGAAGGCAAGGCAGTCTATCGCCTCAATCAGGACTGGGTCGAGGTCGAGGCCGGCGACTTCATGTGGCTGCGCGCCTTTTGCCCGCAGGCCTGCTACGCCGGCGGTCCCGGGAATTTCCGCTACCTGCTCTACAAGGACGTCAACCGGCACGCCAAGCTTGGCGGCGCCCTTGGGGCTCGCGCGCAGTGACCCAAATCGTGGCCCAGCCGCTGACACGCGAAAACTTCGCGCCGTTTGGCGATGTGATCGATATGGGCGGCGAGAACCGCTACCCGATCAATGGCGGCAAGGCGATGCGCTACCACGATCTCGCCACCGCCGAGGCCACCGGGCCGAATGCCAAGGTGCTGATCTCGATGGTGCGCGGCACCCCCTACGAGATGCCGCTGAAACTGACCATGGTCGAGCGCCATCCGCTCGGCAGCCAGGCTTTCATTCCGTTGTCGCCGCGGCCGTTCCTGGTTGTCGTCTGCCATGACACTCAGGACGGGCCAGGCGAGCCGCACGCCTTCATCACCGCGCCCGGGCAGGGCATCAACTACCGGCGCAATCTCTGGCACGGCGTGCTGACGCCGATCGGCGAGGAACAGGACTTCCTCATCGTCGACCGCGGCGGCGACGGCGCCAACCTCGAAGAGTGCCATTTCTCGCACCCTTACGAGATCCATCTTCCCTGAAAGCTGCCAGTTTTTCCCGATGACAGACATTTCGCTGATCGACCGCCTGCTCGACGTTATCGAGCACGATATCGTGCCGAAGACCGCTGAAGGCGTTGCCCATGGCAACAAACTCTTCGGCGCCGCCATCCTGCGGAAAGACGACCGCTCGCTGGTGCTCGCCGAAACCAACAACGAGATCGAAAATCCGCTCTGGCATGGCGAAATGCACTGCCTGAAGCGATTTTACGAAATGCCAAAAGCCGAGCGCGTCGACACCAGGGATGCACTGTTCCTGGCCACGCACGAGCCCTGCTCGCTGTGCCTGTCGGCGATCACCTGGACCGGCTTCGACAATTTCTACTACCTCTTCAGCCACGAGGACTCGCGCGACAGCTTCGCCATCCCGCATGACCTGAAGATCCTGAAGGAGGTCTTCACACTCGATCCCGGCGGCTACAACGCCGAGAACGCCTATTGGAAGAGCTTTTCCATACGCCGGCTGGTGCGCGCTTTGCCCGAGGCGGAACGCAGGCGGCTGGAGGCGCGCATTGCCAAGATCTCCGCACGCTATGACGCGCTGTCCGGCACATACCAGGCGAGCAAGGCCGACAACGACATTCCGCTGAACTGACGCTTTGAATTGACGCTTATTGACCAGCCGATTTCGCCGGCTGGCCCACGACGCCTCGGCGACGGTTCCATCATGTGCCTTGCATGAAAACCGTCACAGAATTCCCTCGCAAGGTCGTCGAATTTCCCGATATGGGCATCGACATGCCGGATGGCTGCCGGCTGTCGGCGCGCATATGGATGCCTGAGGATGCCGGCGACAACCCGGTGCCGGCGGTCCTCGAGCATTTGCCCTACCGCAAGCGCGACGGCACCATCTTCCGCGATCAGCTGACGCATCCTTATTTCGCCGGACACGGCTATGCCTCGATCCGCGTCGACATGCGCGGCAACGGCGATTCCGAAGGGCTGATGGACGACGAATATTCCGAGCAGGAATTGCAGGACGCCTGCGACGTCATCGCCTGGGCGGCCGCGCAGCCCTGGTGCAACGGCAATGTCGGCATGATGGGCATATCCTGGGGCGGCTTCAACTGCCTGCAGGTCGCGGCAAAGCAGCCGCCGGCGCTGAAGGCGGTGATCAGCCTGTGCTCGACCGTCGACCGCTATGCCGACGACATTCACTACAAGGGCGGCTGCCTGCTGCTCGAGAATTTCGGCTGGGCCTCGACGATGCTCTCCTACTCGTCGCGGCCGCCGGATCCGGAAATCGCCGGCGGCAACCGCTGGCGCGATCTGTGGCTGAGCCGTCTGGAGAACCAGCCTTTTCTCGCGCCGCTATGGCTCAGCCACCAGCATCGCGATGCCTACTGGAAACGCGGCTCGATCTGCGAGGACTTTTCGGCCGTTAAGGCGGCAGTGCTGTCGATCGGCGGTTGGCATGACGGCTACCGCAACACGATCTCCAATCTCGTCACCAACATCCAGGCGCCGGTGAAGGGCATCGTCGGCCCCTGGATCCACAAATATCCGCATTACGCGGCACCCAATCCGGCCATCGGTTTCCTGCAGGAGGCGCTGCGCTGGTGGGACCGCTGGCTGAAGGGCGCGGCGACCGGCGTCGAGGCCGACCCGGACTACCGCGCCTATGTAATGGATAGCGTGCGTCCGGCCCGCTGGCATCCCGAACGGCCAGGCCGCTGGATTGCGGAACAGCAATGGCCCTCGCCCAACATCAAGATCAAGGCAACCGGGCTCATTCCCGAGGGCGTCGGGCCGGCAATCGTCGCCTCGCCGCAAAGTTGCGGGCTTGCCGGCGGCGAGTATTTTCCCTTCACCTTCGGTCCGGAACTGCCGGGCGACCAGCGCTCCGACGACGCGCTTTCGGTATGCTTCGACCAGGTCGAACTCGAGGAGGCGATCGACATCGTCGGCGCGCCTGAAGTCGAAGTACGGGTTGCCTCGGACCGCCGCCAGGCCAACCTCGCGGTGCGTCTCTGCGACGTGCATCCGGACGGCGCCTCGGAGCTGATCTCCTATGGCGTGCTCAACCTCACCCACCGCAACTCGCACGAGTTCCCGGAAGCGCTGGTGCCAGGCGAGACGGTCTCGGCACGCGTCGTGCTCGACCAGTGCGCCTATCGGGTGCCGGCCGGCCACCGGCTGCGGGTTGCCGTCTCGACCGCCTACTGGCCGATGATCTGGCCTTCGCCGGAGCCGGCGACGCTCGAACTGTCGGCCGCGACGCTCAAGCTGCCGCTGCGCCCGCCGGCGACGGCCGACGAGGTGTCGTTCCTCGAACCGGAAGGGGCTACGCCCTGGGCGACCGAGACGATCAGGCCGACCAATTCCGAGCGGCATATCCACCGCAACGAAAAGACCGGCGTCGTCACGCTTGCCGTAACGGACGATTTCGGCGAGGTGCGCGACCTGGAGCACGGGCTGGTCCACGGCAGCATGGTCAGGGAGACATGGGCGATCCAACCCGACGATCCCCTGTCGGCGACGGGCAGCACGCATTGGACGCAGACATTGTCGCGAAATGAATGGTCGGTGCGGACCGAGACCTTCGCCGAGATGCGCTCGGACGCGCAAGACTTCATCCTCAGCGCCAGAATCGAGGCCTATGAGGGCGAAAAACTGGTGTTCGAGCGCGATTTCAAACAGACGATTCCCCGCGCTCTCGTGTGAGCGCTGACAAGATTGGTCCAAATGCGACGCGCCATTTACGCCACGGCATGTCGCATTCGGTCTTGCTTACAGCTTTCCGTTGCGCTCATTATCCCTCACAAGAACAAGAACCGACCACATGGTCGTACCATCAGAGTGAGGAACCCATAATGACAAACGAACTCGACTATCTCAGCCGGCGCGTCGCTGCCGGAAAGCTCAGCCGCCGCGACTTCCTTGGCCGCGCCGCCGCGCTCGGCGTCACCGCGCCCTTCGCCAACTCGCTGCTTTCGAGCGCTGCCCGGGCTGCCGGCCCCGTCAAGGGCGGCACGTTGAAGGCCGGCCTGGTCGGCGGTGAATCCACCAACAGCCTCGACCCGGCGCTGATGATGACCCAGGTGCCCTTCGCCTTCGGCAAGTGCTGGGGCGAAATGATCGTCGAACTGTCGCCCGACGGCAAGCTCGAGAACCGCATCGCCGAGGAAATCGGCTCTTCCGACGACGCCAAGGTCTGGACGCTCAAGATCCGCGACGGCATCGAATTCCACAACGGCAAGACGGTGACCGCCCAGGACGTGGCCGCCACGCTGGAGCGCCATTCGGACGAGAAGTCGAAGTCCGGCGCGCTCGGCTACATGAAGGGCATCGAGACCATCAAGGTTAACGGTAAGGAAGTGGTGCTGACCCTGAAGGAAGCCAACGCCGACCTTCCCTATCTGCTCAGCGACTATCACCTGATCGTGCAGCCGAATGGCGGCAAGGACAAACCCGATGCCGGCATCAGCGCCGGCCCTTACAAGGTCAAGGTCAACGAGCCCGGCGTGCGCCATGTCGGCGAACGCTTCGCCAACTACTGGCAGGGCGACAAGATGGGCCATGCCGACCAGGTCGAAGTCGTCGTCATCAACGACGCGACGGCGCGCACGGCGGCCCTGCAGGGCGGTCAGGTCAACATGATCAACCGCGTCGAGCCGAAGATCGTCGACCTGATCAAGCGCGTGCGGGGCGTCACCATCCGCAACCACTCCGGTCCCGGCCACTACGTGTTCATCATGCATTGCAACACGGCGCCGTTCGACAACAACGACCTCAGGATGGCGCTGAAGCTGGCGATCAACCGCGAAGAGATGCTGAACAAGGTGCTGCGCGGCTACGGCTCGCTCGGCAACGACTTCCCGATCAACGCCTCCTACCCGCTGTTCACAGAGATCGAGCAGCGCAAATACGATCCCGACAAGGCCAAGTTCCACTACAAGAAGTCGGGTCACGACGGCGCCGTGCTGCTCAGGACGTCGGACGTCGCCTTCCCCGGCGCGGTCGATGCCGCGCAGCTCTATCAGCAGAGCGCGGCCAAGGCCGGCATCAAGCTGGAAATCAAGCGCGAGCCCGGCGACGGCTACTGGAACGAAGTCTGGAACAAGCAGCCCTTCTGCGCTTCCTATTGGGGCGGCCGCTCGACGCAGGACCAAATGTACTCGACCGCCTACCTGTCGAGCGCCGACTGGAACGACACGCGGTTCAAGCGGCCGGACTTCGACAAGATGGTGCTGGCGGCGCGCGCCGAGCTCGACGAGGCCAAGCGCAAGCAGATGTACCATGACATGGCTGTGATGGTGCGTGACGAGGGCGGCTTGATCCTGCCGATGTTCAACCAGTTCATCGACGCAACTGGTCCCAAGGTCGGTGGCTGGGTGGACGATCCGCATCAGGAGCTGATGAACGGCTACGCCTTGGCGAAGTGCTGGATGGAAGCCTAAGGTCCGGCCTTGCGGAGATGTCCTCACCCGTCGTGAAACTGGTGGCCCAGCGCGTTGCGCTGGGCATCCTCCTTCTGCTGGCCGTTTCGGTCCTGATCTTCGCCGGCACGCAGATCCTGCCCGGCGACGTCGCCCAAGCCATCCTCGGACAATCGGCGACGCCGGAGTCGCTCGCCAATCTGCGCGAACAGCTCGGGCTCAATCAGCCTGCCTATATCCGCTACTTCCACTGGCTGGGCGGCGTGCTCACCGGCGATCTCGGCACGGCGATGTCGAGCGGGCAGGACATCGCGACATCGATCAAGGAACGGCTGTGGAACACCTTGTTCCTGGCCTTCTGGGCGGCAATCGTGGCCATTCCGCTGGCGATCACGCTTGGCCTGATCGCGGTGCGCTACCGCAATGGCTGGGTCGACAAGATGATCTCCGGCGTGGCGCTCGCCTCGACCTCGTTCCCGGAATTCTTCATCGGCTACCTGCTGGTCTTCTACTTCGCGGTCGAGCATCAATGGTTCCCCGCCATCTCGACCGTCTATGACGGAATGTCGTTAGGCGAGCGATTGCAGGCGATCGCGCTGCCGGCGGCGGCGCTGACGCTGGTGGTGCTGGCCCACATGATGCGCATGACGCGAGCGGCCATCCTCAACGTCATGCAATCGGCCTATGTCGAGACGGCGGAGCTCAAGGGGCTCTCGGCTTTCGCGGTCATCCGCAAGCATGCCTTCCCGAACGCGATCGCACCGATCATCAATGTCGTCATGCTGAACCTCGCCTATCTCGTGGTCGGCGTCGTCGTGGTCGAGGTGATTTTCGTATATCCGGGCATGGGGCAATATCTCGTCGACCATGTCACCAAGCGTGACGTTCCCGTCGTCCAGGCGGTCGGCCTGATCTTTGCGGCCGTCTATATCGCCCTCAACATCATCGCGGACATTGCGGCGATCGTCGCCAATCCGCGGCTCAGGCATCCGAAGTAGGGGGCGCCGGTATGCTCGATATCAGACGCACTCCTGTCGCGGCGCTGATCGGCATTGTGCTGACGACGCTGTTCGTGCTGGCGGCGGTCTTGGCGCCATGGATCGCCCCGCACGGCAATGCCGAGATCGTCAGCGACGTCCCTTGGGAACCGATGTCATCGGTGCACCTGTTGGGCACCGACAATCTCGGCCGCGATCTCTTGTCCCGCATGATCTATGGCGCCCGCATCACGCTGTTCATCGCCGTGCTGGCCACCGCGCTGTCCTTTTCGCTCGGCGCCATTCTGGGCTTTTCGGCGGCGGTGTTCGGCGGCTGGTTCGACACGATGCTGTCGCGCCTCGTCGACCTGCTGATGTCCATCCCGACGCTGATCATGGGCCTGGTCGTCCTGTCGGTGCTGCCGTCCAACCTGGTGACGCTGATCCTGGTGATGGGCATCCTCGATTCGACCCGTGTCTACCGCTTGTCGCGCGCGGTGGCGGTCGACATCAACGTCATGGACTATGTCGAGGCCGCGAAACTGCGCGGCGAAGGCAGCGGCTGGATCATTTTCCGCGAGATTCTGCCGAACGCGCTGTCGCCCCTGGTCTCGGAACTCGGCCTGCGCTTCATCTATGCGGTGCTTTTCCTGTCGACGCTCTCCTTCCTCGGCCTCGGCGTGCAGCCGCCGGACGCCGACTGGGGCGGCATGGTGAAGGAGAACAAGGACGGCATCGTCTTCGGCATCCCGGCGGCGCTCATCCCGGCGGCGGCGATCGCAGCGCTGGCGATCTCGGTCAACCTTGTCGCCGACTGGGTGCTCAACCGCACGACCAGCCTGAAGGGAGGGCGCGGGTGATGGCTGACAGCAAAGCAAATTCCGGCCGACTTCTCGACATCCGCAATCTGCGCATCGAGGCGACCGTCTACCCGCCCGGCGAGGCGCCGAAGACCATCACCCTTGTCCATGATGTCTCGCTGACGCTGGAGAAGGGCAAAGTGCTCGGCTTGATCGGCGAATCCGGCGCCGGCAAGTCGACGATCGGCCTGTCCTCGATGGGTTATGGCCGGGGCGGCGTGCGCATTACGGGCGGCGAGGTGATCCTCAACGGCCGCGATATACTGAAGGGCGGCAAGGAGGGCTTGCGCAAGCTGCGCGGCCGCGAAGTGTGCTATGTCGCCCAGTCGGCGGCGGCGGCCTTCAATCCGGCGCACCGGCTGATGGACCAGGTGGTGGAGGCGACGCTTCTGCACGGCACGGCAACCCGGGCCGAGGCCGAAAAGCGAGCCGTCGCGCTGTTCAAGAAGCTCAGCCTGCCCAATCCGGAAACGATCGGTGAGCGCTTCCCGCACCAGGTCTCGGGCGGCCAGTTGCAGCGCGTCATGACGGCGATGGCGCTTTGCTCCGAGCCTGATCTGATCGTCTTCGACGAGCCGACGACAGCGCTCGACGTGACGACGCAGATCGATGTGCTGGCGGCGATCAAGGACGCCATCCGCGATACCCATGTGGCGGCTTTATACATCACCCACGACCTCGCCGTGGTGGCGCAGGTAGCGGACGAGATCATGGTGCTGCGCCATGGCCGGCTGGTCGAATGGGGCGGTACCCGCCAGATCATCAAGGAGCCGCGCCAGGAATATACCAACGCGCTGGTCTCGGTGCATGAGATCGAGCACAACGAACAGCAGCCCGGCACCACACCGATGCTGTCGGTGAAGAACGTGACGGCCGCCTATGGCGGCGGTCTCGTCAAGGTGCTGAAGAACGTCTCGATCGACATCTACCCGGGCCAGACGCTGGCCGTCGTCGGCGAGAGCGGTTCCGGCAAATCGACGCTGGCGCGCGCCATCACCGGCCTCCTGCCGCCCGAGCAGGGCAGCGTCTTCTTCGACGGCCGAACGCTTGGCAACAGGCTCTCCGATAGGCCGAAGGAGGATCTGCGCCAGCTGCAGATGATCTACCAGATGGCCGATGTCGCGATGAACCCGCGCCAGACCGTGGGAACGATCATCGGCCGGCCGCTCGAGTTCTATTTCGGCATAAGAGGCCGCGAGCGCGACAAGCGCGTCGCCGAGCTGCTCGACCAGATCGAGATGGGAAAGGGCTTCATCGACCGCTATCCGGCCGAGCTTTCGGGCGGCCAGAAGCAGCGCGTCTGCATCGCCCGTTCGCTGGCCGCCAAGCCGAAGCTGATCATCTGCGACGAGGTGACCTCGGCGCTCGATCCGCTGGTCGCCCACGGCATCCTCAAGCTGCTGCTCAACCTGCAGCAGATCGAGAAAGTGGCCTATCTCTTCATCACCCACGACCTCGCGACGGTGAAGTCGATCGCCGATTCGATCGCGGTCATGTATCGCGGCGAGGTCGTCCGCTACGGCTCCAAGAGCAAGGTGCTGGCGCCGCCCTTCGATGCCTATACCGACCTTCTCTTGTCCTCCGTCCCCGAAATGGAGATCGGCTGGCTGGAGAAGGCGATTGCCGGCCGGCGCATGGAAAGCGCCGGCAACTAAGCTGGCTAGCTCTTCGCTGCACTTCTCGGACTTGGCCGGACCGGTCAAGCCCGCCGATCTCTCCCGCCAGACCGCATGGAATTGCCCGTGGCGCTTAAATCCAAATTGCTGCTCATCATCCTTGACGGCGTGCCCTACCGGAACTGGCGCCGGCTCATGGGCAATCTCGAAGGCTGGGTACAGTCTGGTGAGGCGCAAGTGTGGAGAATGCGCTCCGTGCTGCCGTCAACATCGGCCTGCTGCTACGCCTCGATCCATACCGGGGTCACGCCGCAGGTTCATGGCATCCTCTCCAACGAGAACCGGTTCCGGGTCAGGCAGCCCGATATCTTCTCGGAGGTCAGCAAGGCCGGCGGCAGAACCGGGGCGGTGACGCATTCCTACTGGTCGGAATTCTTCCGCTCCCATCCATTCGATCTCGTCGAGGACATGGAATTCGACGAGCCTGGCGGGCCGATCACGCATGGCCGCTTCCACACCATGACCGGCTACAATCTCAAGAACCAGATGACGCCGAGCGATGTCGACCTGTTCGCGACATTGACCATGCTCACCCGCCGCCACGGCATCGACTACGGCGTCCTGCACAGCTGCACGCTGGACTCGATGGGCCATCGCTTCGGCCACGACTGCCACGAGATGGATCATGCCTGCTACGCGATGGACGGTATGCTCGCCGCCTTCCTGCCCGGGTGGCGCGAAGCCGGCTATGAAGTCATCGTCACCGCCGATCACGGCCAGACGGACCGCGGCCATCACGGCGGGCATGACGACGAGATGCAGGATTTCGCGCTCTACTATTTCGGGCCGGCGAAGGGTCCAGAAGCCGACGCGCTGCTCGACCAGCTGCAGCTCGCGCCGACGGTGCTGAGCCGGCTCGGCGTGGAGGTGCCGGCGACGATGAAGGGGAAGGTGTTTTTGATTTAGCTTCCCCTTCTCCCCTTGTGGGAGAAGGTGTCGCCAAAGGCGACGAATGAGGGGTGTTTCAGTGAACGCCAACGTCTCACTCCGCTGGAACACCCCTTAACCCGTCTCGGCGCTCCGCGCCGATCTACCTTCTCCCACAAGGGGAGAAGGGGGAGCCACCTCTGGCAACGCTCATCTTCTTCGGTTAGCTTCCGAAAATTCCCTGGCGGAGGATGAACCTTTTTGGACCGACCAGCGACAGAGCCACGAGGAGCCAGGCGGCTCGACCGGCCATGAACGCGGCGACCGAAACCGATCGCGCGCTTGTAGACCGGGTCGCGAAGGGCGACCGGGCCGCCGTGCGGCTCCTGTTCATGCGTCACCACGCGCGGATCTACCGTTTCGTGGCGCGCCAGACGGGATCGGACATGATGGCCGACGATATCACCAACGAGGTCTTTCTCGAGCTGTGGCGCCAAGCGCCGGGCTTCGAAGGCCGCTCCGAAGTCTCGACCTGGCTGCTCGGCATCGCCCGCTTCAAGGCACTGTCCTTGCTGCGCAAGAAGAAGGAAGACTGGATCGACGACGATGACGCGGCGCAGGTTCCCGACAGCGCCGACACGCCGGAAGTGGTCACCATGAAGGAAGACAAGGCCGCCGCCTTGCGCCGCTTTGTCGATGCCTTGCCGGAGGAACACCGCACGGTGATCGACCTTGCCTATTACCATGGCCAGTCGGTGACCGAGATCGGCGAGGTGCTCAACATCCCGGTTGCCACCGTCAAGACCAGGATGTTCTACGCCCGCAAGAAACTCGGCGAGGCCCTCAAGGCGGCCGGTTACGACAGGGGGTGGCCATGAGCGCCGCTGAAAAGATGTCGCGCCGCGACGAGATGGAGACGCTGCTGCCGTTCTACCTCAACGGTTCGCTGGAAGGCGCAGAACTCGAAGCCGTCGAGGAATGGCTGGCCTCCGATCCTGCGGCGATGGCCGCGCTCGGCGAGGCGGAAGCCGAATTCTCCGGCACCGCCGCCGCCAACGAAGCGATCCGACCGCCGGCCGACGCGCTCTCCCGGTTTGCAAGGGCGCTCGACGCCGAGGCCGGTCCGGCGCGCACGCCCCCCGGCCAGTCATGGCTGGCGAAGGTCTTCGGCCGGGTCACGGCAATCCCGTCGGGTGTCGCTTGGGCGGCGGCCGCGGCGCTGCTTGCACTGGTCGTGGCGCAGTCTTTCGAGCGGCCGGGCGGCAAGGGCAACGACTTTGAAATCGCTGGCGCTGAGGATGATCTGGCAAACCTGCCCTTCGCGCTGGTCAAGTTCAAGCCGGATGCCAGGATGTCGGATATCGCCGCCTTCCTTGGGCAGAACGGGCTGAAGATCGCCGGCGGGCCGACCGCCGACGATGTGTTTCACGTGACAATCCCGGCCAGCACGGCGGCCGACTACGACAAGCTCGTCGGCCTTATTGCCGCCCAGCCTTTCGCGGAAGCTGTGGTGCAGGGAAGGAAACCGGTCGATGGCGGCTAAGGCGGTCGTTCTTCATGCGGCAATCCTCGCGGCGACATTTGTAGGCGCTCCCGCCGTGGCGCAGACCAACGATCCGAACCTCTCGCAAAAGCAGATCGACTGCCTCAACCGGACGACGGCGGCCGGCGCTGACTGCGACGAGGACGGCGTCAGGAATGGTGGCGGGCAATCCGGCGCGGGCAATGCCGTCGGCGGCGCCGTGTTCCTGCCGTCGCTGATTGTCGACCTGTTCCCGAATCCGCCTGCACGGCCGACGCCTGCGCCAACGCAGCCGGCGCCCCCAAAGAGCCCAACAAGCACAGCGGCGCCTGCTCCGCCGCCAAGCGGCCCCATCACACCGCCTACCGGGCTCAATGTCGTCGCGCCGCCGCGTGCGGTCAGTGGCGACTTCGTGCCCGACGAGGTGCTGGTGACGGTCGCCGGCGATGCCGGCGCGGTGCAGCAGATCGCCACCACCTTCGGACTTCAGGTGCGCTCGCAGCGCCAGTCGCGGCTGCTCGGCACAACGCTGGTGCGCTACGGCATTCCGGACGGACGGCCGGTCGGCGTCGTGCTGGCGCAGCTTGCCGCCGACGGGCGTACGCAGCGGCGTGAGCCCAACCACATCTATTCGCTGCAGCAGGCAGCCGGCATCGTGAACTATGCCTTCGAGCGCATCGCGCTCGATTCGAAACAGGCGAGCGGCGAGAACGTGCGCGTCGCCGTCATCGACACCGGCATCGACGATACCAACCCAGCGCTAAAAGGCGTGATCGCCGACCAGTTCGACGCCATGCCGAACGTGCCGATCAAGAAGCGCGACCACGGCACCTCCGTCGACGGGCTGATCGCCGGCGTCGGCGCGCTGGAAGGCATCGCGCCGGGCGCCAAGATCTATCACGCACGGGCCTTCGAGGGCGGCAAGTCGAGTATGGATGTCATCCTGTCGGCGCTCGACTGGGCGGCGGAACAGGACGTGCGCATCATCAATATGAGCTTCGTCGGGCCGAAGAACGACCTCCTCGGCACCGCCTGCCGCAATGCGCGCGCGCTCGGCATGGTGCTGGTCGCAGCGGCCGGCAACAACGGGCCGAAAGCGCCTTACGGCTATCCGGCAGCCTTCGACGGGGTCATCGCGGTCACCGCGACCGACGCCAAGGACGGGCTGATGCCGCAAGCCAATCGCGGCGCCTATGTCTTCCTCTCGGCGCCGGGCGTTGAGATGGTTGCGCCGAGCGGCACCGGCTCGGACGTGGTGACCGGCACCTCCTTCGCCGCCGCGATCGTCTCAGGCGCGATCGCCAACCTGATCCATGCCGCGCCCGACCGCTCGGCCGATGAGATCGAGAAGGCGCTGGCGGCCACGGCCAAGGATCTCGGCCCGAAGGGGCGGGACAATGACTTCGGCTATGGGCTGTTGGATATAAAAGCAGCTGGGGCTGCGAAGAAATAGGCTCCCGAAAATCTGGGGCGCCGGCGGGACAGCACCCCCCTCTGGCCTGCCGGCCATCTCCCCCGCAAGGGGGGAGATCAGCAGTTTCAGCGCCGACCCCGCTCCTCAAAGTCGAGTATTGGCGAATACGGCTGCGACGTCCAATCTCCCCCCTTGCGGGGGAGATGTCCGGCAGGACAGAGGGGGGTGCGACGGAACTCAACGCGTCTCGTCTGTCGGAACACGATACCTACACCGGCGCGCCGGCCACCGACCCCCGCACCACCAGATCGACCGGCCAGACCTCGCCGCGCGCGCCCTCTTCCAGCCCTGATATGCGCGCCGCCAACCGCTCGGCAACACGCGCGCCGGCAAGGCGGATAGAGGAGCGCGTGGTCGACAGCGGCACCGGGAAATTCTCCGGCCGCAGCCAGGGAAAGACGTCGTCATGGGCGACCAGCGACAGATCGCCCGGAATGGTCAGGCCGAGATCGCGCACGGCGCGGACGACGCCGAGCGCCATGATGAGACTGGAGCAGACGATCGCCGTCGGGGCTCCGCTTTCTTCGAGCAGGCGGCGGGCGGCGCGATAGCCATTTTCCTCGGTCATGGTCGTGGAACAGATGTGGCGCTCGCCCAGTGTCAGTCCGCTGGCGGCAAGCGCCCGGCGCACGCCGCGCTCGCGATGGATGGCGAAGGTCTCGCGGTCATCGCCGTTGATCAGCGCCAGCCGCTTGTGGCCGAGCTGGACGAGAAGCCTGGCCGCTTCGTGGAAGGCGCCCTCGTTGTCGATATCGAGATAGGGATAGTCGAACTCAAAGCCCTCGCTGCGGCCATGGATGATGAAGGGGATGCCCAGCGTGTTGACCAGCGCCAGCCGCCGGTCGGCCGGGCGTGGCGAGGAAATGTAGACGGCGTCGACCTGCCGGTTGGCGACGATGCGCCGATAGGTCGTCTCCTGGTCGTCGGCGTCGGCCGGCGAGAGCACCAGATCGAGCTCGTGCGAGCGGGCATAGTCGCCGAGACCCGAAAGAAACTCGACGAAATGCGGATCGATGTCGACGGCGTTGCCGGTCGGCAGCACATAGCCGATCATTCCCGATTTGCCGGTGGCCAGCCGCCTCGCGCTGGGGTTCGGCCGGTAGCCGTGGCGCTTAGCGGCATCCATCACGCGACGCCGCGTCTCCTCGCTGACCTCCGGGTAGCCGTTCAGCGCCCGGCTTACCGTGGTTTGCGAAAGCGACAGCATGTGCGAGAGTTGCTTGAGGTTCATCGAGGCCTCCAGCCTCAAAGCGCTTTCAATTTGAATCGATCCGAGGATCGCTGGCACCGTCGTCGGAACGTCATGACCTTAGGGGCCGCCACAGGCAGTTTGAAGCCGAAATTGCTGCTGCAGCGCCAAAAAAACTTGCTGCATTGCACTTTTTCCTTCACTCGCAAGCGGGTTTAAATCGATTAGCACGGCCGACCTCTTGACTTCCGCATGATTCAATGGCGAGATCAGATTTAGCCAAAGCGCTTTGGAAGACTCTTCGAAAGGTTGCGGTTGCCTTCTCGCTGAGTCACAGTTCCGTGGGCGTCGGCGGACGAGATGGAGGTTTCGTCCGAACTGTCTCAACACTGGGAGGACTGCCATGAAGAAAATGCTTCTCTTGGGTGCTGCGTTCGCTGCGCTCACCCTTGGCCTGCCGGCACATGCCGAACTGAAATTCAAGCCGGGCGAGGATTCGAAGTTTCATTGGGCGAATTACGACGATCTCAAAAAGGTCGACCTCAAGGGCGAAACGCTGACCATCTTCGGTCCGTGGCGCGGCGAGGACGAGACGCTCGTGCGTTCGGTGCTCGACTATTTCTCCGAGGCGACGGGAGCGGAGGTCAAATACTCCTCGTCCGAGAATTATGAGCAGCAGATCGTCATCGACACACAGGCCGGCAGCCCGCCCAACATCGCCATCCTGCCACAGCCGGGACTGATCCAGGATCTCGCTTCCAAGGGTGTGCTGACCCCGCTGGGCGACGACGTCGCCGCCTGGATCAAGGAAAATTATGCCGCCGGCGACTCCTGGGCCAAGCTCGGCACCTATACGGGCAAGGACGGCAAGCCGGGCTTCTATGCCTTTCCCTACAAGATCGACGTGAAAGGTCTGGTCTGGTACTCGCCAGATAATTTCGAGGAGGCAGGCTACAAAGTTCCGAAGACTCAGGAGGAACTGGCCGATCTCGAAAAGAAGATCATTGCCGACGGCGGCAAGCCCTGGTGCATCGGCCTGGGTTCGGGCGGCGCCACCGGCTGGCCGGCGACCGACTGGGTCGAGGACATCATGCTGCGCACCCAGCCGCCGGAAGTCTACGACAAATGGGTGAAGAACGAGATTCCCTTCACCGATCCGGCCGTGGTCAACGCCCTCGACATCTTCGGCAAGATCGCAACCGACGATAAGATGGTCGACGGCGGTGCCAAGGCAGTCGCCGCAACCGACTTCCGCGACAGCCCGAAGGGCCTCTTTACGGTGCCGCCGAAGTGCTACATGCACCATCAGGCATCGTTCATTCCTTCGTTCTTCCCGGAGAATGTGAAGCTCGGCCAGGATGCGGACTTCTTCCCCTACCCGCCCTATGCCTCGAAGCCGGAACTGGGCACGCCGCTGGAAGTGGCCGGAACGCTGGTGATGATCACCAAGGATTCCAAGGCTTCGCGTGAGTTCATCAAGTTCCTCGAGATGCCGCTCGCGCATGAATTGTGGATGGCGCAGAAGAGCTTCGTCACGCCCTTCAAAGGAGCCAACAAGGACGCCTATGGCAGCGACGCGCTGAAGAAGCAGGGCGAGATCCTGGTCGGGGCCACCACGGTGCGTTTCGACGGCTCGGACCTGATGCCCGGCAAGGTCGGCGCAGGCTCCTTCTGGACCGGCATGATCGACCTGGTCGGCGGCAAGTCCGCCCAGGACGTCGCCGCCGATATCCAGAAGAGCTGGGATGCCATCAAGTAAGCAGAGAGGCCGCCGCGCGCGACCCGAGACTTTCCTCATCCTCCTACTGGATCCGGGCTACGGCCCGGGTCCGACCGGCAACGCACGCCGGAAGCCTTCGCGTTCCGAATAACTCAAAGTCGGCGCATGCGGCTGCCAGCCTTGGCCGGCCGGTCATGCCCAGGGAGAGGGACCCATGGCGGCTCAGATTTTCTCGGCCATATTCGTCAT
>NZ_RZSV01000055.1:0-29238 GCF_004023205.1 Mesorhizobium sp. M1A.F.Ca.IN.020.03.2.1
GCGGTGCGCGACGCATAATCGCCGGCCGGATTGGGATTGCCGCGCGCCCTGCGGCGCTTGCGCCGCCAGCGCAAAGCGAGCGCCATGAGGGCAGTGGCGCCGGCGATGACAAGGACGGAGATGAAGAGAACGAGGGCGTTGTCAGCCACGGCGGGGAAGCGTTGGCTGGAGAAAAATACTCAAGCTGAAAAGCATAAGGTCCGCGCCCCCTCGTAGTCCTGCAAAAGCTAACGCGAGCCGACGTTGCTGCACAGACATTATTTGCGAGAGGCTGGCATCAAAACGTAGAGACGCCGGCGGGACAGCGCCGCCTTTCCCTTCTCCCGTCTAGAAGCTCAGGTCGCCAGTTCCACCCACACCGGCGCATGGTCGCTGGCGTTTTCCTCGGCACGCACCTCCCGATCGATGCCCGCTCCTTTCAGCTTCCGCACCAGCTTCTTCGACAACAGAATGTGGTCGAGCCGTAGGCCGGCGTCGCGCGGCCAGCGGTTCCGGCGGTAGTCCCAGAATGTGTAGAGCTTCTCCTGCTTCGGAAAGACCTTGCGCAGCGCATCCGTCCAGCCCTGATCGATCAGCGCCGCAAAGGCGGCGCGGCTTTCAGGCTGCACCAGCGCGTTGTCGTCATAGGAGCGGGTGGCGTAGATGTCGCGCGGCTCGGGCACAACGTTGAAGTCGCCGGCAAGCACCACCGGCAGGCCGGTGTCGAACAATTCGCTCGCATGCGCCGCGAAGCGCTGGTGCCAGGCGAGCTTGTAGGTGAACTTAGGCCCGGGCTGCGGGTTGCCGTTCGGCGCGTAGAGGCAGGCAATCACGATGCCGTTGACCGCCGCCTCGATGTAGCGCGCCTGGCGGTCGGCATCGTCGCCGGGCAGCGCGTCGCGTGTCAGCACCGGCTCGGCGCCGCGAGCCAGGATGGCGACGCCGTTCCAGGTCGGCTCCCCCTTCCACACCGCGCCATAACCGGCCTTCGCCAGCCGGGTCAGCGGAAACTGCGTGTCGCGGGATTTCAGTTCCTGCAGGCAGACGACGTCGGGCTTGGCTTTGACGAGCCAAGCCAAGAGGTTTTCCAGCCGGCTGTTGATGTTGTTGATGTTGAAGGTGGCGAGTTTCATTTGCCGAAGACGCCTCTTCATTCGTCATCCTCGGGCTTGACCCGAGGATCCATGCCGTGACCATCGCCGTGGAACTCTGCGGGGGCCAAATTCTGAGCCGTTGCAATGCCTTAGCGTCACGGCATGGATCCTAGGGTCTGCGCCGCGTCGCTTCGCTCCTTGCTTCGCCCTAGGATGACGAAGCGAGAGGCGCCATCCGAGCTTTTATCGTCTCCGCCACCGTCTTCAGGTGATCCGCCACCGAAAAACCCGACACCGCCTTGCGGGGCTTGAGATCGTGGTCGCCGTCCTCCAGCCAGACCACCTCTATTGCCGCTGACAGCCCGTAGGTCGCGACCTCGTCCCTGGTGCCGAACTCGTCGCGCGTGCCCTGGAAGATCAGCGTCGGGGTCTTCAGGTCGGTGAGATGTTTTGTCCGCAGTTGCTCCGGCTTTCCCGGCGGATGGAAGGGGTAGCCCAGACAAACCAGGCCAGCGATGTCGCCATTGGCAAACATCTCGTCGGCGACCATCGAGGCGACGCGCCCGCCCATCGACTTGCCGCCGATGATGAGCTTGCCGGTCAAGCCTTTGGCGCGCAGATCGGCGATCGCCTTGACATATTCCGGGTTCACCGTCTCGGCGCGCGGCGGCGGCTTGCGATGGCCAAAACGGCGCGCAGCCATGTAGTGGAACTCGAAGCGCGCGACGCGGAAACCGGCGGTGGCGAGAGCCTTGGCGGTGGCGGTCATCGAGGGAGAGTCCATCGCCGCACCCGCGCCGTGCGCGAGCAGGACGGTGACAGGGGCGGAGTCGGGGCCGTCGAAGAGGAAGTAGGTCATCGGGCGGGCTTCCTGGCAAGGCCGCACTCCGTCCCACCCCCCTCTGCGCTGCCGCGCATCTCCCCCGCAAGGGGGGAGATTGGCAGCTTTGGCGCCGCGCCTGACCTCTTACGCTGGCGATTGGCGAAAGCGGACGCGACGGCTGATCTCCCCCCTTGCGGGGGAGATGGCCGGCAGGCCAGAGGGGGGTGCTCAGGCGCGAACATCTCGCTCGCCGGTCATGTGCAAATCCACGAACTGGATTCCCTTCTGCGCCAGTCTTGCCCATTCGGACTCCGCGTCGAGCTCCAGATAGCGCGCCCACAGCCGGCGGGCTTCGGCCAGATTGCCGGCGTCGAACTCAAGCCGGGCCAGGTTAAACACCGGGTCGGCATAGGCCTTGTCGAGCGCCATCGCCTTCTGCAGGTGCCGCCGCGCCGACGCGACCTTGCCTTCGTCGCCCACCAAGCCGGCGAGGTTGAACCAGGCTTCGACGAAGCCGGGATCGAGCTTTATCGCGCGGGCATAATCATGCGCGGCTTCCGCTGCGCGGCCGGCGCCGCGCAGGCAGTTGGCGCGGTTGAAGGCGGCGATGGCATCTTTTGGATCGATCGCCATGCAGCGCTGGTAGAGCGCTGCGGCCTCGTCGTGCCGCCCCTCCTCTTCCGCGGCTTCCGCCTCGGCGAACAGCTCCTCCAGCGTGTCGTCTTCCGGTGAGCCGAGGTCGAAGAGAAGCTGGCCGTCGAGCTCGCTGCGGCCCTCGTCGAGATAGATCGCGTCCGGCCGGCCATGCTGCGAACCGAGATTGAGCGACTTGGCGGTGAGCGAGGCGACCGGGCCGGAGCGATGCACCGAGCGCGCGATCGCGCCCCATGTCGCGCCGCTGGCGATCAACCCGGCATATTTTCTGGCCAGGATCAGGTCGCGGAAGGAATAGGGTTCGCCGTCACGTTCGAAGGCGTCGAACAGCGACAGCATGTCGAGATCGCTGGCGGCAAGCCGCGACTGGTCGATCAGCGATTGCCGGGACAGCGACGACGCCTGAGGCGCCTTCAACAAGCCGAGCAAGCGCAGGAAGCCGTTTTCGCTGACCAATTCGCGCCCGGCTTCGCGCTCGGCCTGCACGCGGCGCTCGATGTCGCCATCGCCCGTTCTTGCCGTGGCCGCCTTGGCCAGCAGCGTGCGGCCGAACACGACATGGGTGGTGCGACGGGTGACGCCGCGCCTCAACTCGGCATGGCGGCGCTCGACCTCGCGCGCGGCGAGCCTGAGCGGAAACGCGGCCAGCGGGCCGACGGCGCCGAACACGGCGCCGGGGAGGATCACCGGCCCTCCCGTCACTTCTTGCTCTTGCCGGCGGCTTTCAACAGGTTCGCTTTCAGCGGGTTCTCAGGCGCGCCGCCGGCGGCGGCCGCCTTCTTGGCCGGCTTGGCCGGCGCCTCCTCGGCCTTGCTCTTCGACTTGGCCGGCGGCTTGGCCGACTGCGACAGGCTCGCTTTCAGCGCATCCATAAGGTTGATGACATTGCCGCGTTCGGGCGCCGCCGCGATGATCGGCTTGTGGCCTTTGAGCTTCTCGCGGATCATCCCCATCAGCGCCACTTCGTAGCGATCCTCGTAATTCTTCGGATCGAAATGAGTTTCCTTCTGCTTGATCAGCGCCTGGGCGAGATCGAGCATTTCCGGATCCGGCGTGCCGGCCGGGATGTTGCCGAAATATTCAGCCGTGCCGCGCACTTCGTTGGGGTTCCTCAAGGTGCAGACGAACATGCCGTTTTCGCGCGGGCCGATCGTCACCACGCGCTCGCGGCTGGAAAGGACCAGGCGGGCGATCGCCAGCTTGCCGGATCTGCGCATCGCTTCGCGCAGCACCGCGAAGGTCTCCTCGGCCATGGCGCCGTCCGGGGCAAGGTAATAGGGCGAGTCCTGGTAGATGACGTCGACCTCATTCTCGTCGACGAAGGCCTCGATGTTCATCGTGTGGTTGGATTCGATCCGGACCGCGTCGAGATCGGCATCATCGATGATGATGTACTGCTTGTCCTCATATTCGTAGCCCCGGACCAGGTCCGAGCGTTCGACCAGGCCGAGTTCGGGGTCGACCGGCTTCATGTTGATGCGGTTGTGGGTCTTCTTGTGCAGCTGGTTGAACGAGATGCGCTCGCTCGCGCTGGTGGCCGGATAAAGCCGGACCGGACAGCTGACGAGGCTGAGCTTGAGGTAACCTTTCCAACTTGCCCTGGGTGCCATGATGAACTCCTACGCGGCCATGCACTGACAGTTTTACTTTTTTGGAAGCCTGATCTTTGCCGAAAACCGGTTTCCCACTTTTCGGGATCATGCTCCGGCGCTTCGTCCGAAGGACGGTTGGCGCTCCGGAAATGCTACACCGACCCTTGATGGTACATGCAAATTGCTGACGAAGTGTTCTTGGGCCGGTTGGCGCGGAGGATAATTCAAATTGTAGGAAGCGTCGATGGAGATCGAAACCGAACGCTGGCAGGACAGAGGGGGTGTGACGGATCGCCAACGCCTGCGGTTTACTTTCCCTCAACCACCGGCAAATCCCTGGCGGCCTCGTCGATCTCCGCCCAGGGATCGCCCGAGGTCTCCAACAGTCCCGGCAGCGAGGCGTAGTTCAGATCCTCGGGCGCGTCGATAGCCTCCAGATCGGTCCAACTCATCGGGGTCGATGCCGGCAGGTTGGTGCGGGCGCGCAGCGAATAGGGAGCGGCGGAGGTGTGGCCGCGGGCGTTGCGGTGGAAGTCGATGAAAATGCGCTTCTTGCGGTTTTCCTTGCCCATGACGGTGACGAAAGTGTCGGGCGCGCTTGCCGCGAGCAAAGTGGAAATGGTGCTCGAGGCCTGGTGCAGTTTCTTCCAGTTCTGCTTGCGCGTCACCGGCACTGTGATGTGGATGCCCTTGCCGCCGGACGTCTTTGCAAACGGCACCAGGCCGAGGCTCTCCAGTCCGCCCTTGATGTGGACGGCCGCCTCGACCACCTCGCGCCAGGAAATCCCCTCGCCCGGGTCGAGGTCGAAGACGATCTGGTCGGGCTTGTCGAGCTTGGTGCGGTGCGTGCCCCAGGTGTGGAACTCGACGACGCCGAACTGCGCCAGTGCCAGATAGCCCTTGGCGTCCTCGACCGAGAGGTAGGTCTTGGGCTCGCCTTCCGAACTGATGCTCTCGAACACCGCCACCGAAGGCGGCATGCCGGTGAAGGCGTGGCGCTGGAAGAAGCAGTCCTGCGGCCGCCCCGTCGGGCAGCGCACCAGCGACACCGGGCGGCCGATGATGTGCGGCAGCATGAAATCGCCGACCAGCGCGTAATAGACGGCAATGTCGAGCTTGGTCGGCCCGGTCTTGCCGAACAGCCGCCGCTCCGGATTGGTGACCCAGATGGTGGCGAGGTCGGACTCGGCGATCAGCCGCTTGCGTTTGATCGCAACCGGCGTGGTCAGGCCGCCGACATCGCGCAGGCCGCGGAAGACGCCGTGGCGGATCGCATTGTCGGCGGTGCGGTTCGAATAACGGACGCGTGCTGACAGCAGCGGCTTCACCCAATGCATCTCGCGCATGATCTCGCGCGGCACGCCTTCGGGCGGCGTGGCGCCGGCGGTCAGCCGCTCCAGCCGGGTCAGCAGGTCGGTCGCCATGTCGCGGTCGAAGCCGGTGCCGACCTTGCCGCGATAGTGCAATTCGCCGTCGACGAACTCGGCCATGCCCAGCGCCGCAAGCCCTTCCGCCCGGTCGGAAACGGTGTAGCCGGCGATGACGAAATCATCCGTCTTTTGCGCCTTGACCTTGGTCCAGCTCTTGGTTCGGCCGCTCATGTAGATGGCATCGGCGCGCTTCGAGACGACGCCTTCCAGCCCAAGGTCCGAGGCCTGGTCGTAAAGCCCGCGGCCATCGCCCTCGACGTGGTCGCTGTACTGGATGGCGGAGTTTGCCGCCTGGCCGGCGAGCAGTTCGGCAAGCAGCGCCTTACGCTTCTGCAGCGGCGCCCTGCGCAGGTCCCAGCCATCGAGATGCAGGAGATCGAAGGCGTAGAAATGCAGCTTCGAGCCGGCGCCCTGGGCCAGCGCGTCCTGCAGCAGCGCGAAGCGCGAGATGCCCTTGTCGTCCAGCACCATGATCTCGCCGTCGATGATCGCCCGGCTGGCCGGCAGCCGCGAAAAAGCCTGCGGCAGGTCGCCGTAGCGCTTGGTCCAGTCGAGGCCGCCGCGGGTGATCAGCCGCACATTCCCGTCCACGACATGCGCCATGGTGCGGTAGCCGTCGAATTTGATCTCGTGCAGCCAGAGCGTGCCGGTGTCCTCGCCATCGGGCGGCTCGCTTACCTGCGCGGCGAGCTGCGGCTCGATGCGGCTTGGCGGGTCTGCCTTGACCGCGCCGGGCAGCGCGCCGGGTTTCAGCGAGCCAGGTTTCGGCGGCAGGCGCTGCGGCTTCTTCGGCGGCGCCGCCAGTTCCTCGATGCGCCGGCCCGACTTGACGCTTTCCGGCCGCGCTTCGAGAATGTCGAGCTCGGAGTCGGAGGCGAGATCGCGCTCCTTGAAAAGCAGCCAGCTCTTCTTGTTCTCGTCCTCGCCGGGCTTGGGCTTCAGCCGGGTCAGCATCCAGCCGCCATTGAGCTTCTGGCCGGCGAGGCGGAACTTGAAGGCGCCGGTGCGCAGGCTCTTTTCGACATCCTCCATCGGCGCCCAGGTGCCGGTGTCCCAGACGATCATCGGCCCGCCGCCATACTCGCCCTCGGGGATGACGCCCTCGAAGTCGATATATTCGATCGGATGATCCTCGGTCTCGACCGCGAGGCGCTTGTCGGCCGGATTGAGCGAGGGCCCGCGCGGCACCGCCCAGCTCTTCAGCACGCCGCCGACTTCGAGGCGCAGATCGTAGTGATCGGCGGTGGCGTGGTGCTTGTGGATGACGAAGCGATTGCCGCCGCCGACCTCCGGCCCGCCCGCGGGTTCAGGGGTGCGGGAGAATTCGCGCTTGGCGCGGTAGGTTTTGAGTTGGGGAGCTGGCATGGGTTAAGTGCCGAAGCGCGTAGCCGACAGTGGCAAGGGCCGCGATCCTTCGCGCCCCCGAGCCCGCGCGATCGTCATCCTCGCGCTTGACCCGAGGATCCATGCCGTGACCTTTACCGCCGAGTGCAGCCGAGCAGAACTTGGACCGTCGTGACGCGTCCAGGTCACGGCATGGATCCCAGGGTCTCCGCGACGTCGCTTCGCTCCTGCTCCGCCCTGGGATGACGAAGGCACTCCACTCAATCGTCGGTCGCCGGCGTCAATTCCAGCTCGGCCGGCGTCAGACCCTGCCGCAGCTGGCTCAGCCGGAATTCGTCGACCCAATAGGCCTCGCCGTCGACCAGCACGCGGGCGCTGTAGGTGCCGCCGGAAAAGCTCTGCGCAGTGACGTAGACCTTGTGGCGGTCGAGCGCCTTCTTCACCGCGGCGCGGCGGGACTTTTCTCTGGCGACGGGACTGGCCATGGCTCACTCTGTAGACGCTGGCGCTGAACAGTCTCTAAGGATGAATGAGAGCGGGGGGCGAGTCAATTTGGCGGGGCGACGGAGCGCCAAGCTCCCGTCAAGCGGGCGAGACGGCCGGCAGGCCAGACCAGAGAGGCACCGGAAGGACCGAGGCGTTTGAGCCAATAAGGGCCGCCGCTTTGTTGCTATCGATCTCCCAACAAGAAACTACGATGCGTCGGCGGGACAGCGCCCCCTCTGCTCTGCCGGCATCTCCGCCACAACAAGGGGAAGATTGGCTGTCGCCAGCGCCGCGCCCTATCTTGGAGTGCAACGAGGGAAGCACATGTCTCACATCCGGGCGATGACGAAGAACGATCTGCCAGCCGTCTCGCGGCTGCTGGGAGGATCCTGGCGGCGGACCTATTCGCCGATCATGGGTGAGGAAACCGTGGCCCGGCTCTCCGACGAAAAACATGCGCCCGACAAGCTCGCCGAAGAGCTCGCCGACGACAACAAGATGTCGTTCGTGGCCGAGCGGACCGACGGATCGATCGCCGGCTATGCCATGGCAGCGATGGACGAGAGGGGCGATGTCATGCTCGACCGGCTGCATATCGAGCCGGAAGAGTTCGGCAGCGGCCTCGCCGTCGACCTCTTGCACGCGGTGCTTGCGGCCCATGCCGGCATTCCAAGCATCGCCCTGGAGGTGATCGAGGGCAATGAGCGGGCGATCGCCTTCTACCGCAAGCACGGCTTCGAGGTGGTCGAGCGCCGGCCGGCCGCACATGGCGTCGGCGGCCATGCCTCGCTGATCATGCGCCGAATGCTGCCGATGGCTTGAGGCCGCGCTGGACGCATCGCGTCCCGGCATTATAATTTCGCGGGTGCTAATTTCTTACCGGAGACAGATGAATGAGCCTCGGCAAGCAGAAACTCGGCAGCCAGGGGCTCGTCGTGTCGGCCATCGGCCTCGGCTGCATGGGCATGAGCCAATCCTACGGCCCGGCCGACGAAGCGGAGTCGATCGCGACGATCCACCGGGCGATCGAGCTTGGCTGCACCTTCCTCGACACGGCCGAGGTCTACGGGCCTTTCATCAACGAGGAGCTGCTTGGACGCGCGCTGAAGGGCCGGCGCGACGAGGTGACGATCGCGACAAAATTCGGCTTCCGCATCGTCGACGGCAAGCAGGATGGCACCGGGCGCGACAGCCGGCCGGAGCATATCCGCGAGGTGGTCGAGGCTTCGCTCATGCGGCTCGCGACCGACCGCATCGACCTGCTCTACCAGCACCGCGTCGACCCTGATGTGCCGATGGAGGATGTCGCGGGCGCGGTAGGCGAGCTGGTGGCGGAGGGCAAGGTGCGCTTCTTCGGCCTGTCGGAGGCGGGGGTTTCCAACATCCGCCGCGCCCATGCCGTGCACCCGGTCTCGGCGCTACAAAGCGAATATTCGCTGTGGGAGCGCAATCTCGAGCCCGAGATCATCCCGGCGCTTGCAGAATTGGGCATCGGCCTGGTGCCGTTCGCACCGCTCGGCGGCGGTTTTCTCGCCGGCGACGTCAAGCGGGCGGAAGACTATCCCGAAGGCGATTTCCGGCGCGGCGACCCGCGCTATCAGGGCGAAAATTTCGACGCCAATGTCGCCGCGGCCTCCACGGTCCGCGAGATCGCCGTCGCCAAGGGGGTCAAGCCCGGCCAGGTGGCGCTCGCCTGGCTGCTGGCCAAGGGGCCGGAATTCGGCATCGACATCGTGCCGATCCCCGGCACCAAGCGACGGACCTATCTGGAGGAGAATGTCGCCGCCGCCGACATCAAGCTCGACGCCACCGAGATGCTGGGGCTCGACATGGCGCTGACGCCTGAGAAGGTATCGGGGCCGCGCTATAACGAGCGGACGATGTCGATGGTGGATCGGTAGTAGTCAGCCAATCTCCCCGCTCGACGGTCCCTCACGCGGGGAGATCAGCTCGGTCAATCCTACTGCTTATTGCAATCCGCCAGCGCCGCCATCGCCTTCTTGGCCTCGGCCTCGCTGGCGTATCTCTTCTTGCCCAGATCGACGACCAGCGTTCCGTCCGGCTTCTTCGGCACGATCTCGCACTGTTTCGAAACGGCGTCCCTGGCGACCCACCATTCCTCGGCCGCGACAGCAGGCAGGCTGGCAATGCCGGTAGCGAGGATTGCGATAGCGACGGTGCGAACCATTCCTGGCCTCCATTGTCAGTTGCTGGAAAACAGGCCGGCGCTGCCGGCGCCGTTAGTCAACGGAGCCAGCACACCGCCTTGGGCAAACGCCCTCCCCGGGCCTTCTGTTCCGGCTCAGCCGTGATCTCGGGAGTCACACGCCCGCATGCTGGCGTCCAATCTAACCTTTTGTGAGGATATCGGCCCTAACCTCCGCGCGAGGCAACCAGAGGTTTCACGTGCACGCCCTCGTCGACGATTTTTCCGAGTACCATGTCCCGCCGCGACGCATCCTGATGCACCATCCGCGGCATGGTTCATCGCTGAGGGCACTGTCGCAGGAGCGGCTGGTCGAATTGAACTTCCTCGACCTGCCGCATGTCGAGGAATTCTATGCCGAGTACGATGCCTTCGCCGCGTTGGTCGCGAACCATGTCGAGATGCTCTACCTCGAGGACGTGCTCGGCGATCACGTGCCGTACCGATCCGAGTCATCCGTCAACCCCAATCTGATCTTCATGCGCGACAGTTCAGTGACCCTGCCTTGGGCGCCGACGAAATTCATACCCACACGCCCTGCTCTGCCCAGCCGGGCTGCCGAGGCCGGGATCGTCAGTTATGCGCTGAAGCGGCTCGGCATGGCCCCGCTCACGCATCTGGAGAACGACGAATATCTTGAAGGCGGCGACGTCCTTCCGGTGACGTTCGACGGGCGCCGCGTGCTGCTCGTCGGCTTCGGCGTCAGGACGACCAAGGCGGCAGCCATCAAACTTGCGCTCGATCTCATCCCCGACCATGTCGACTACATCATCGGCCTCTCGCACGATCCGGCGTTGCTGCATCTCGACACCGGCTTCACCGTGCTGCCCAACAAGGTGATCCTGGCCGCCGCGGGCATGTTCGGCGCCGGCTTCCTGATCGATGAGAACCGGCGGCTCAACCCCGTCAATCCGCTCGCCTATGCCGAAGCGCTCGGTTGCTCGATCGTGCGCTGCGACAAGGCCGACGCCATCGCCCATGAACGCTGCAACCTCCTGCCGCTGGGCAACCG
The DNA here is from genome assembly GCF_004023205.1 of Mesorhizobium sp. M1A.F.Ca.IN.020.03.2.1. Taxonomy (NCBI): domain Bacteria; kingdom Pseudomonadati; phylum Pseudomonadota; class Alphaproteobacteria; order Hyphomicrobiales; family Phyllobacteriaceae; genus Mesorhizobium; species Mesorhizobium sp. M1A.F.Ca.IN.020.03.2.1. The sequence goes on from NZ_RZSV01000055.1 coordinate 10,621, forward strand.
CCGCTACCTCGCGTTCGACATGCCGGCAGAACTCAAGGCAACGCTGGAGCAGGCGGCAGGCGTGACCATCGAGCGAGTCAAGGGCACCGAGATCGCCAAGGCCACCGGCGGTGTGCACTGCCTGACGAGGCCGCTTTACTGCTGACGCCGGCGCGGCTCGGACCTTGAAATCATCGCGCGGCTCGCAACGTCTGTTTTGTCCTTTGCCGATGAAACCGCTGTGCGGCTTCGACGAACCCGGCAGCCGAGACAGCTGCCCGGCGACGACTGCCAGGCTCTCAAAGCTTGTCGTATTTGATGTTCGAGGCGACGTACTCGTTCTTGAGCCTGCGTTGGCCGCCTTCGAACGGTCCGGTGTTGAAGGCGAACACCCTGAGCTCGGGCATGTTGTCGGCAGTGGCCGTCCGCTTCCAGGCGTTGAGAAAATCGCCGTTCATGGCGGCCAGCTTCTCGAACACCGTCTCCTGCAACATCTCGGCGGGAAACGGCAGCGTCGCGCCCTCCACCAGTTCGACCGCCACCTCCATGCGCTTGTTGTGCGCGGCGTCTTCGTAGGAAATGAGGCGAAAGGTCGACAGTACCGGCGCCAGCACGTCGAGGCCGAACAGGATCTCTCGCAGGCTGTCCGGCGTGACCTTGGCTCCGTAATACTCGATCGACATATCGGAGCGGCCGTAGATGAACAAAAGCGGCAGGTCGAGGATACGGCCGCTGTTCTTCAAAATGTTGCCATGCCCGGCTTCGCGCAGGATGCGCTTCAACTCGCTGAAGCGCAGCGCGTGGCCGCGATCGTGGATGTTATAGCGGATCTTGGGCGAGATGTTGTAAGGCCGAGAAATGGTTGCCACCAATTCGCCACTGGCGTTCTCCTCCAGGTAGTAGGCCAGCGGATTGTACTGGAAGATCATCGGCGTGACGCCGTATTCCGTCCGCACGATGGCCTTGCGCAGCCGCTCGTCGCCGAGCAGCGCGCGGCGCAGGTTGATGGTGAGTTCGCTTTCGAGCGCCAGGTTGACCTCAAGATCGGAGGCGCCGTAGCTGCCGATCACACGCCGGAATTTCTTCAAGAGATAGCCACGGAGGCTCTCCGAGACGCCTTCGCCGCCGAAGGCCGCATCGATGGTATATTTCGACCAGTCCAAACGCGGGTCGTCGACCAGCGTCTTCAGGAACGGCGGATAGCCCATCACAACATAGCGGAAGCGCGGCCCGAACTCGTTTATGGTGTTGACGATCTTATCGAGGTTCGGCCCCGTCGATTTCAGGATTGTCGTGTCGGTCAGCGAGATCGCCACATTCATGCCTGTCGCCCACGCGCCGAGCGCGAACGCATTGAGGATGAACAGGGTCTCGTCCTCGCCGGTGATGCGCAGGAACGTCATCTGCATCATCTGCTTGGTGATCATCCGCTCGGTCTTGCCGCGCACCCAGCTGGTCGGCATGCCACTGCTGCCGGAGGACTCGTCGACCATCACGCCCATCGACGGCAGCTTGCCATCCAGCAGACGTTCCTCCTGCGGATATTTCTTGACGTAGGATTCCTTGTCCATCTCCGGAATCGAACTGAGGTCGGGCTTCGTCACATGATCGAGCATGATCTCGGGCTTGCCGCCGAGCCGGTCGATATAGTCTCGATAGGCCGGAACCCGCCTGTAGGCATGATAGAAATTCGCCCAGGCGCGCCACGCGCCGATGCCCCAGCGCAGCCGCTCGAAGCCGGGAATGAGCAATATCTTGTAAGCATGCCGCGAAGACGCGAATGCCCGCTCGACGACGTTGACCAGCGCGACAAGCGCAAGGAAGAAGGGCCGTACCGCCCGCTTGATCAGCCGCATAGGATGATGTCCTCGTAGGGGAGCCGGTAGCTCAGCGGCGGCGGCTGGCTCTTGCCCAGCCGGAGCAGCAGCCAGACCATGTCGGCGCCTCCTTTTTCGTCCGGCATCCTGAAATAGCCGATCATGTTGGTGCGCGCCTCGTCTGAGGTGATGACCGAGCCATAAGGCTGCCAGTAATAGCCATGGCGAGTAACGATGAGCCACAGCCGGAACATGGTCGTGCCGGCACGAAACCAGTCCTCCATGGTGACGTAAGGACCGCGCAGCCACCCGATGGTGCCGACGCCCTTCATGCTGCGGCCGTAGATGAGACCCACGAGGCTCTTGATGCCGGGCAGGGTCCAGAAGCCAGGCCTGGTGAAGAAGCTTTTGAGCAGAAACGCCGAGAAGCCGAGGCAGCGCGCCGAAAGGCCGTCGCCGGTGATGTCTTCCTCGCGCGTGCCGAAACGCAGCCACCGCACCAGCTCCTTGCGGATGGGCACGTTCTCCATGTCGTGGAAAAGCGCCTGGCGATTGAGCTCGATCACCCAGTCGATCGCCTCGGCGTCGTTGCGCGCCTCGAAGCGATGGCCGGTTCGAAGGGCTTCGGCCTGCATCTCGCCAAGCAGCGTCTGCGGGATCGCGCGACCGTCATAGGGAAGCCGGGAGGTGTGGCGGTCGAGGATCAGCCGGGGATCGAAATCCGCAATCGGCGCGATCGCCGGGCGCAGCGTCAGCCTCGATATGACCTGGGGCGTCTGGGTGTCGCCACCCTTGTACATCGGAGAGAAGTCGGTTGCGCAGTCGAGCTCGAAGCCCAGGCCATGCGCTGCGATTGAACATATCTCGGCAAAGATGCCAGCGGTGAGCCAAGTGAAGCGGCCCTCCGGGTCGGCCACATAAAGTCCACGCCGCGGCAGGAACACGATCTCCGCCTCGCGATCGCTTAGGATACGGAGCCGGAAAGGCTGCGTGTTGTGCGGGCTGGGGCAGCTCACCGCATAGCGGGCAATCTTCCGCCATTGTTCCGATGACTTCGCGTCGTCTTCCTGCACGCTATTGCGCTCCGCCAATTTCGACCAGGCAATAGCAAACAAACAATACGAGACGGTAAGTTCAAATGGCTAATGAATACTTTTGAAACACCCTACATCATTCCGGGGCAGCGCCTGACAAGCGGCACCCCGTTTCGTGCCCATCAACCGCCCGAATGCGGGTCGATGCTGTAGGGATGCACGGGATAGCCTGAGCCGATCGTCCCGCTCACCCGATCGATCCAGGCGCTGACCGCCGGATAGTCGGCAAGCGAAAAGCCGCAATCCTCGGCGCGATGGCCGTAGGCATAGACGGCGATGTCGGCGATGGTGAGCGAGCCGCCGACAAGGAACGGGGTGTCCTGCAGGCTGCGCTCGAGAGCGCCAAGCGCGCGGGCGCCCGCCTCACGCTTGCCGGCCACCATCGCCTGATTGCGCTCCAGCCGCCCGGTCAGAGACCAGAAGCGCAGCGAGCCGATGACCGGCTCGACATAGTACTGCTCGAAGAACAGCCACTGCATGGCCTTGGCGCGCGCGAGCCGGTCCGCCGGCAGGTAGGGCGTCCCCTCCGCGACGCAAGCGAGGATGGCGTTGGATTCGGCGATCGCCGCCCCATTCTCCACGGCGAGCACGGGAACGGCGCCGGCCGGATTGAGCTTCAGGAAGGCCTCCGTACGGCTCTCGCCCTCGAAGATCGAGACAATGCGGGTTTCATAAGCGATGCCGAGCAGGCCAAGCAGGACACGAACCTTCCAGGCATTTTGCGAGGGCAGATAATCGTAGAGCGTGAGCATGGGTGCGTCCCTCCTTGGCCAGGCTGGCTTCGCATGGGGCGTGCGCGGGCGCCACCCGATTTATGCGCCTTGATTTCCTCCCTTGAGGGGGAGATGTCGCCGAAGGCGACAGAGGGGGTCGTCTCCCGTAAATCGTCAGCGTCGTGTTCGTGGCGGACCGCGTAAGGCGCTGCGACCCCCTCTGGTCTTCCGACCATCTCCCCCTCAAGGGGGGAGATCGGCAGTTCCGCCACGCCTCACCCCGCGATATCCCTCGCCACCGCCTGCGCCTCGATGCCGATCTCGCGCAGCAGGCCGGTGACCGGATTGTAGAAGCCGACGAGGTAGACACCCAGCGCCGTCGCGCGTGGATTCACTCCACTCTTCCCCGGCCGCAGCTCCGCCGGCAGGATGCCGTCATAGCCAGGACGGTAGCCCGTGGCGAAGATTACGGCGTCGAAGTTTTGCTCCTGCCCGCCGGCGAATGTTGCGCCGTCCTCGGTGAAGCTGACGATATCGGGGAGAATGCCGATCCTGCCCGCCTTGATCGCTGCTACAGTTCCGACATCGATGACGGGAATGCGGCCGGCGTCGATCTGCTTGAGGATGCCTTCCTTCGGCCTGACGATGCCGTATCGCTCCAGCCTGCCCAGCGCAAGGTCGAGGATTTTCGGGAACATCCAGTCGTTCAGCGCCCGCGGCATCGGCCGGCTGGCGATGCCGACCATCTGGATCGGCACGCCGAAAAGCTGGCGCGGCACGATGTGGACGCCCCTGCGCACCGAGATCGTCGGATGCGCGCCGCTCTCGGCAAGGTCGAGCGCGATCTCGGCGCCGGTGTTGCCCATGCCGACGACCAGCACGTTCCTGGCCGTATAGGGCGTGGCCTCGGTGTAGGCGGCGCTGTGCAGCACCTCTCCCTTGAAGGTTTCGATGCCGGCAAAGGCCGGCGTTATCGGCTCTGCGTTGTTGCCGGTGGCGATGACGATCTTGCGGGCGTTGAAAGGACCGGCATCGGTCTCGACCACGATTTTTTCGCCCGCCCGGCGGATCGATTTCACCGTGACGCCGAAGCGCGGCTCTAGGCTGAAACGCGCGGCATAGGCGTCGAGATAGGCGACCACCTTTTCACGCGGAACGTAGCGTGGGTGGCTTTTCGGGAACGGCAGGAAAGGCAGTGACGAGAAGGACTTCACCGTGTGCAGGTGCAGCCGCCGGTAATGCCGCCGCCAGGCCGGCGCCAGCTCGCTCGCCCTTTCGAGGATGATGAAATCGACTCCGGCCCGCTTCAGGCAGGCCCCGACAGCCAGCCCTGCCGGTCCCGCGCCGACGATGACGACATTGGTGTCCAAGGCAGCCTCCTCCCCCAAGGCGAGAAGAAGCTATGCCCGAGGTGTCGGAGGAGCAAGTAGGGGAAATCACCTGGCCTTGCGGGGGTGCACCGAGCGAAATATCTGCCGCCGACGGCGATGGAGCGATCGCTGCGCGTGAAGTGCCGGCGCGTTGCGCGGAGGAATACAACGTCGGCGATCTGCGTGAGACGACCCCTCAGGCCTCAAGGGGGGAGATCAGGATTCGCGCTCTACTCCGTCCCGCTCGGCGCTTCGGCCTCGTCCTCGGGCGGTTCGAGAATCTCGATCAGCCGCGCTACCCTGGCGCCCGGCATCGCGCGACCCTCGTTCATCAGCGCCTCGTCGGCGCCGATCCAGGCGAAGGCCTCGCGCAATTCCTCGAGGCTGGCGCCGGTGAGCGCGACGTCGGCGATGACGGCCTCGTCGACAGGGCCAAGAACGGAAATGATCTCGTTGCGGGTCATCCTTGTCTCCCTGGGGCGGAACGATGACAAGGAAACGGCGGACGGGTGGAGCGGGTTCCGACGGCGTTGTCTCCGCCTTGTGGGAGAAAGCGCCGCGCGGTCTTTGCTCTTGCCCCGACAACCGCTATGCACGGAGGCTCGTCCCGGAATTCTGCCGAGTCCTCATGAAATCCGTCTTGCTGCTTTCCGCCCTGCTCCTCTCCTCACCCGCCCTCGCCCAATGGAAGCCGAGCGAGAAGGTCGAGACCTATGCGATCTCAGGACAAAGCGTGGAGGCGCTCTATGTCTCGATCGGCGAGAAAGGCCCTGTGATCGGCAGGGACTCGGCCGGCAACGGGCGGCGGGCAATCGCGCAGACCAACTTCAAGCTGACCTGGCAGCGCGATTATCAGACCGAAGGCGACGCCTGCGTGCTGAAGACCGCTCGCCCGAAGCTGATCATCACCTACACGTTGCCGAAGCCCGCCGCAAAACTTGCCCCCGCCGTGCAGGCGCGGTGGGACGCGTTTGCCGCCGGCCTCGCCGCACACGAGAAGGTCCACGGCGCCGGCATCGTCGACATGGTGGACAAGATCGTCGCCTTCAGCACCGGCCTCACCGTTGCCGACGACCCCGGCTGCACCAAGATCAGGGCGGAGCTGACGAATTATCTCGACCAGCTTTCCAAGGCGCAGCGCCGGGCCAGCCGCGACTTCGACAAGGTCGAGTTCGGTCCGGGCGGGAACTTGCAGAAGCTGATTGCGGCGTTTCTGATCGGCGGGTGAACACGGCCAAGGAGCGGCCGCGCCCTTCCCGCGGTGGCAGCAGGGCCACACCGGAAGCACCGCTATCAGCATTACCGCATCTCGAATGGGACAGCTGCCAATCCCGTCTGCGCGGAAACGGGCACTGTCGGCTCTTTCTCGGCTAGGTTGAAATCTACACCTTAGTACTTGCTAATGCGCATTCAGCGCTCTTCACCGACTGATCGGCGGCCACGCGGCACGGCCCTGGATCGACTTAGCTCACGGCAGGCTGGCTCATTTGTCCTTTGAGACGAAAGTCTAAGGGCATGCGCCGCAGCTTTACAGGCGGGTTTGGTAGCGCTACCGTTTCACAGTCGCGTGACCCGGGGGGAGCTGGGGCAAACGTCGCCGACGCCAGTGGTGGATGCTTGCCGGCATCCGTTTCAGCCACACCTTGATTGGAAACGGCTCCCCGCGAAACCCGCAGGGACCATCGGGAGGAGTTCGATGGCGTCTGTCGCGATTGGCGATGTCTACAAGTCGTTCGGAGCCACCCAGATCCTGCACGGCGTCAGCGTCGACATAGAGGACGGCGAGTTCGTCACGCTGGTCGGGCCGTCGGGATGCGGAAAATCGACGCTTCTGCGGATGATTGCCGGGCTGGAAAAAATCTCCCGCGGCCATATTTCGATCGGCAGCCGTGTCGTCAACGATGTTGCGCCGAAGGAGCGCGACGTGGCCATGGTCTTCCAGAACTACGCGCTCTATCCGCACATGACCGTTGCCGAGAACATGGCGTTCTCGCTCATGCTGAAGGGAGTGGCCAAGGCGGAGAGCGATGCCGGGGTGAAGCGGGCGGCCGAGATCCTCGGGCTGGTGCCGCTTCTGTCGCGTTATCCACGCCAGCTTTCGGGCGGCCAGCGGCAGCGCGTCGCCATGGGCCGGGCGATCGTGCGCAATCCGCAGGTGTTTTTGTTCGACGAGCCGCTCAGCAATCTTGACGCCAAGCTGAGGGTCCAGATGCGCGCCGAGATCAAGGAACTGCACCAGCGGCTGAAGACGACGACGATCTATGTCACGCACGATCAGATCGAGGCCATGACCATGGCCGACAAGATCGTCGTCATGCATGACGGCCTCGTCGAGCAAATCGGGCCGCCGCTCGAGCTCTACGACCGGCCGAACAACCTCTTCGTCGCGAGCTTCATCGGCTCGCCGGCCATGAACCTGCTCAAGGGCACATTCGCCAATGACCGCGCGCCGTCGTCGTTCCGGGGCGCGGGTGGCGTCTCCGTGCCTCTGTCGAAACCACCCGCGATCGGCAACGGCGAAGCCGTCGTGCTCGGCGTTCGGCCCGAGCATCTGCGGCTGGCCGAGGACGGCATTCCGGTCACCGTGGTGGTGATCGAGCCGACCGGCTCGGAAGTGCAGATCATCGAACGGACGGCCGGCGGAGAGGATATCGTCGCCAATTTCCGCGAACGCCATTCCTTCGCGCCGGGAGAAACCATCCGGCTGTCGGTGGAACCCGGCCCCATTCATCTGTTTCACGGCGAAACGGGCCAGCGGATCGAAGCGGCGCCATAGACCACGCAACGAGGAAACCCACAGGAGGAGACGAGCATGAAGTTCACCAGACGCGACGTGATCCGCACGACCGCCGGCGCGGCCGCCGGGGCCTTGGGCAGCCGCTTCGTCGGCTCGAGCGCCTTCGCCCAGGAGGGCCTCACCTACAAGCCGGAGGAAGGCGCCAAGCTCCGGCTGCTGCGCTGGTCGCCTTTCGTGCAGGGCGACGAGGACCAATGGCTGAAGAATACGAAGCGGTTCACCGAGGCGACCGGCGTGGAGGTGCGCGTCGACAAGGAGAGCTGGGAAGACATCCGGCCCAAGGCGGCCGTCGCCGCCAATGTCGGCTCCGGTCCCGACCTGATGTTCGTCTGGTTCGACGACCCGCACCAATATCCCGACAAGCTGCTCGACGTGACCGAACTCGGCGACCATCTCGGCAAGAAGTATGGCGGCTGGCACGACGGCCCGAAGCAGTATGCGACGCGCGAGGGCAAGTTCCTCGGCCTGCCGCTCGCCACCATCGGCAACGCCATCGTCTATCGCGAAAGCTGGGTGAAGGAGGCCGGCTTCTCGGAATTCCCGAAGGACACGGCGGGTTTCCTCGACCTGTGCAAGGCGCTGAAGGCAAAGGGCCATCCCGCCGGGTTCACCCATGGCCACGGCGTCGGCGACGGCAACAACTATGCGCATTGGCTGCTATGGAGCCATGGCGGCCAGATGGTCGACGAAGCCGGCAAGGTGACGATCAACAGCCCCGAGACGCTGAAGGCGATCCAGTATGCGCAGGAGCTCTACAAGACCTTCATCCCCGGCACGGAAAGCTGGCTCGACGTCAACAACAACCGCGCCTTCCTGGCCGGCGAAATAAGCGTGATCGCCAACGGCATCTCGGCCTACAACACCGCCAAGGTCAACAAGGACAACGACCCGAAGCTGGCCGAGATAGCCAAGGACATCCGCACCACCAATCTGCCGATCGGTCCGGTCGGGAAATCGGTCGAGCTGTTCCAGGTGACCACGGCCGTCATCTTCAACTACACGCCCTACCCCAATGCGGCCAAAGCCTATCTGCAGTTCATGTTCGAGGACCCGCAGATGTCGGACTGGATCACGTCGTCGGCCGGCTATTGCTGCCAGACGCTGAAGGCTTTCGACAACAATCCGGTGTGGAAGGCCGACCCGAACAATGCCGCTTACGCGAAAGCTTCGGCGACGCTGCGACCCAACGGCTATGCCGGGCCGCTCGGCTATGCCTCGGCCGCGACCATGGCCGATTATGTGCTGGTCGACATGTTCGCCAAGGCGGTGACGGGACAGGCGACGCCGCAAGAGGCGATGGAAGAGGCCGAAAAGCGCGCCAACCGCTATTATCGCGTCTGATCCTGCCGGGCACCTGAAGCAAGGGTGGCCGCGTCGGGATCTTCCGGGGCACGGAAGGACCACGCGGCCACCACCACTCCACCGCATGTTGCGAGGAATCCGCGCCCATGGCCGTGTCATCCGTTGCCGTTCAGCGGCGTCCGTCGATGCTTTCGCGACTTGCCGAGAGCCGGAACACTCTTGGTCTCGGCTTCATGCTGCCGGCGGCGGCGCTGCTCCTGGTCTTTCTCACCTATCCGCTGGGACTCGGCGTCTGGCTTGGCTTCACCGACACACGCATCGGCCGGCCCGGCATCTATATCGGTGTCGAGAACTATGAATATCTCTGGAGCGACAGCGTGTTCTGGCTGTCGGTCTTCAACACCGTGCTCTACACGGTCAGCGCTTCGATCCTGAAATTCGTGCTCGGCCTCTGGCTGGCTCTCATCCTCAACGAGAAGCTGCCCTTCAAGTCGTTCTTCCGCGCGGTGGTGCTGCTGCCCTGGGTGGTGCCTACGGTGCTGTCGGCCATCGCCTTCTGGTGGATCTACGATTCGCAGTTCTCGATCCTGTCCTGGGCGCTGCAGCAGATGGGGCTGATCGACCACCGCATCAACTTCCTTGGCGATCCGACCAACGCGCGCGCTTCCGTCATCGCGGCCAATGTCTGGCGCGGCATCCCGTTCGTCGCCATCACGCTGCTTGCCGGCCTGCAGACCATCCCGCAGTCGCTCTATGAAGCCGCCACGCTGGACGGCGCCAGCCGCTGGCAGTTGTTTCGCCATGTGACGCTGCCGCTTTTGACGCCCATCATCGCCATCACCGTGACCTTCTCGGTGCTCTTCACCTTCACCGATTTCCAGCTGATCTATGTGCTGACCCGCGGCGGGCCGGTGAACGCCACCCACCTGATGGCGACCTTGTCCTTCCAGCGCGGCATTGCCGGCGGCCAGCTCGGCGAAGGCGCGGCAATCGCGGTCGCCATGATCCCCTTCCTGCTGGCGGCGATCCTGTTCAGCTATTTCGGCCTGCAACGGCGCAGGTGGCAGCAAGGCGGCGGAGACTGATATGGCCGCGATCAGAGAAGTCGAGCGCCTGGACACCGACGAAGGCGGCATGGGCTACCTGCAGAGCCTGCCGCGCCGGGTGGTCACGGTCTATCTGCCGCTGCTGGTGTTTCTCATCGTGCTGCTGTTTCCATTCTATTGGATGACGATCACGGCGGTTAAGCCCAATGTCGAGATGACGGATTATGTGAACTACAATCCGTTCTGGGTCGTGCATCCGACGCTGGAGCACATACGCTATTTGCTCCTGGAGACCTCCTATCCCGGCTGGCTGCTCAACACGGTGATCATATCGACGGCGGCCACCTTCCTGTCGCTGGCGGCTGCGGTGCTCGCCGCCTACGCGATCGAGCGGCTGCGGTTCTCCGGCGCCCGCCAAGTCGGCCTTGCCGTCTTCCTCGCCTATCTGGTGCCGCCCTCGATCCTGTTCATCCCGCTGTCGGTGATGGTGTTCAACCTCGGTCTCTACGACACGCCCTTCGCGCTGATCCTCACCTACCCGACCTTCCTGATCCCGTTCTGCACCTGGCTGTTGATGGGCTACTTCCGTTCGATCCCCTTCGAATTGGAGGAATGCGCGCTTATCGACGGCGCCACCCGCTGGCAGATCCTGACCAAGATCGTGCTGCCGCTGTCGGTGCCGGGCCTGATCTCTGCCGGCATCTTCGCCTTCACGCTCTCCTGGAACGAATTCATCTACGCGCTGACCTTCATCCAGTCGTCGGAGAAGAAGACGGTTCCGGTCGGCGTGCTCACCGAGCTCGTCCGCTCGGACGTTTATGAATGGGGAGCGCTGATGGCGGGCGCGCTGATCGGCTCGCTTCCGGTGGTGGTGCTTTATTCGTTCTTCGTCGAGCACTACGTCTCATCGATGACGGGCGCGGTAAAGGAATAGCGTCCGCATGCATAACGGCGCCCGCCGCCGCGCTAAAAACTGATCTCCACGGCCGCCCCGCTGCGCTTCGCCTCGCCATGAAACACCGCCTCGATGTTGCTGCCGTCGGGGTCGAGCAGGAAGGCGGCATAGTAGCCGGGGTGGTAGGGGCGCTCGCCCGGCGCGCCGTTGTCCTTGCCGCCGGCGGCAAGGCCCGCCTGGTAGAAGGCGTCGACCATGGCGCGGTCCTTGGCCTGGAAGGCGAGATGGTGACGGCCGGTGAGCACGCCCTGGGCCGCGCGGCTATCGGCGCTGGAAACGAACAGTTCGTCCGCCCAGAAATAATCCTCGGCCTCGCCGCCGATCGGGACGCCCAGCACCTCGAGCACCGCGCCGTAGAAACGCCGGCTCGCCTTGACGTCGCGCACCACCAGATGAAGGTGGTCGATGAGCCGGCCGCGATAGAGTTGCATGGCGTGTTGCCTCCTCCCGATTGCTGCGGCTCAATCTAGAAGGGCCTGGTACATGGTCAATGTGGGTGCGGAAGACTGCTGACAGTTAAAGACGGTCGGCGCGAGGCACCGCCTCTGTCCTATCGGACAGTCCCGCAGGACAGAGGGGGGTGTGAAGGAACGCCAGCATAAGGCGATCGGCCAACATCCCCCAAAAATCCGGATAAAAAATGCAACCAGATTGTAGGATCGGTGTCCGCAGCGGCGTCCTTCGGACGCAAGCGGCGCGATGGACCTGGAAAAACCGTGCCGCATCAAACAGGATGCCGTTGGGCACGGGAGAAAATCATGAATCCTTCCTATCGTTGGGTCATCGTCGCGGCCGGCGCGCTGATGACCTGTGTGGCGCTCGGCGCGATGTTCTCGCTGGCGATCTTTCTCGAGCCGATGTCGATCGACACCGGCTGGTCGCGCGCCGGCATTTCCAGCGCCATGACGCTGAATTTTCTGGTGATGGGCATCGGCGGCTTCGCCTGGGGCGCGATCTATGACCGCGTCGGTGCCCGCCCCGTCGTGCTTGCCGGCGCGGTGCTGCTCGGGCTGGCGCTGGTGGTGGCGAGCCGCGCCAACTCGCTGCTGATCTTCCAGCTCAGCTACGGCGTGATCGTCGGGCTGGCGGCCAGCGCGTTCTTCGCGCCTATGATCGCGCTCACCACCGCCTGGTTCGACACCAACCGAAGCCTTGCCGTGTCGCTGGTTTCGGCCGGCATGGGAGTGGCGCCGATGACCATCTCGCCCTTCGCCCGCTGGCTGATCTCGGCCTATGACTGGCGGACCGCCATGTTCGACATCGGCGTCATGGCCTGGGTGCTCCTGCTGCCCGCCGTCTTCCTGGTACGCCAGCCGCCGGCGGCCGGCGCGGCGGCCGACGGCGGCATGCCGGCGCGTGCCGCCGACGACCCCGGCATGAGCGTCGGCCAGGCGCTGCGCTCGCCGCAGTTCCTGGTGCTGGGCATGACCTTCTTCGCCTGCTGCGCGGCGCATTCGGGGCCGATCTTCCACATGGTCAGCTATGCGATGGCCTGCGGCGTTGCGCCGATGGCTGCCGTCTCGATCTATAGCGTCGAGGGCCTTGCCGGCCTTGGCGGACGCCTGCTCTACGGCGTGCTCGGCGACCGGCTGGGGGTCAAGCCGGTGCTGATCACCGGCCTTGCCATCCAGGCCGCCGTGATCGCCGCCTATCTCGCGGTCGGCCGGCTCGAGCAGTTCTACGTGCTGGCCGTCATCTTCGGCGCCACCTACGGCGGCGTCATGCCGCTCTATGCGGTGCTGGCACGCGAATATTTCGGGCCGCGCATCATCGGCACGGTGTTCGGCGCCGCCACCATGCTCTCCAGCCTCGGCATGTCGTTCGGCCCGCTCGCCGGCGGCATGATCTACGACGCCTATGCCAGCTATTCCTGGCTGTTCATCGGCTCGGCGCTGGTAGGCCTGGGCGCCGCCGGCATCGCGATCGCCTTCCCGCCGCAGCCGAGCCGGCAGCGGCTGCAGATGGCATAGCGAGATGAATCTCCCTCCTCGAGGGGGAGATGTCGCCGAAGGCGACAGAGGGGGTCGCGGCGCGTCAAGCGCCGACGCCCCTCTCCGTCGCATGGGGCGCCGGCGATCCACGCTCGGACCTGCCCTGCCGGCATCTCCCCTCGAGTTGCCCGCACCGCCGACGCGAAATCCATTGCCCGACGACGGCGAGTGTGAAACTCTCCGCGAGAGAAGACGCTGCATCTGAATGCCGGCCGGGCCGGCGCCATCCGTGGTCGGGAATATTGCAGTGGACACAGGCCTGGAAGCCGCAGAAACAAGGAATTGGTCCCGCCTGCTGGTCGCGGCCGAGAGCGGCGATGCCGAAGCCTCGCGCGCGGAGCTCGCAGCGGGCGCGGATATCAACCAGACCGATGAAGACGGCTGGTCAAGCCTGCACCTCGCGGCGCATAACGGCCGCACCGCCGTGCTCGAAACTTTGATCGGCCACCCGGCGGTCGACGTGAACTGCAGAAACAAATGGAAGAGCACACCATTGAGCCTGGCTGCGGCTAGGGGTCACCTCGCCTGTATCCGGGCGCTGCTGAAGCATCCGCAGATCGATATCGACGCCCGCGCCGACTATTACGGCAGGACGCCGCTCATCGAAGCCGCAAGGAACGGGCATCTCGATATCGTCAAGCTGCTGGTCGAGCATGGCGCCGACGTCAATCTCGCCGACAAGACGGGACGCAACAGCGCGCTCATCGAGGCGATCAAGGGACGCCACTTCGAAGTCGCGCAATATCTGCTGGAATCCCGCAAGGTGAACTTCCTCAACAAGGACATGCGGCTCAATGCGCTGATCTGGGCTGGCAGCACGCGCAACGCCGAACTCATCGGCAAGCTGGACGCCGCGATCCATCGCTTTTTCGAAGGCAAGTGAAGTGCGGCCGTCAGCCATTGGAACCGTCAGGCCGAAGCTGCCCTCAGCCCGTGCCCGTACCTGACCTCAGCGCCTCCCTGCCCTCGTCGTCGCGGCGCAGCCGCGCGTCGGAGATCAGCATCACCGGGCTTGGGCAGCGCTGCAGCACGCCGCTCGTCGTCTCGCCGAAGATGAGTTCCTCGCCCGGCCGCCGCGCCACGCCCATGACGATCAGCGCCACGTTCCTGCCCGCCTGACGGGCAATGGCATCGGCGGCGGCGGCCCTCGAGCGGATGGCAGTCTCGATCTCGACGCCATAACGGTCGGCAAGCGCGACAATGTCCTTCAGCACAGCCTCCCTGCGGCGATGCGAGACGGTGTCGCGCGGTTCGTCGCGACCCGGACGCGCGACATAGAGGACCTTGACCGGCGCGCCGGTGACGGAGGCGACGGCAAGCGCGAGTTCCGCGCCGCGGCGCGCATTCGCCGTGCCGTTGACCGGCACCAGGATCCTGCCGGATCCCGGCCCAAGGCGCGGCATCTGCCGGCCGACGCCGGCCGGCTTCAGCACCAGGCAGAGCGGGCCCTCGAAAGCGCCGGCGACCTCGTTGAGCCGGCGCGAGAAGCCGCCCTTCGCGGTCACCGCTCGGCCGAGGCCGATGAGCAGCATGCCGTAGCCCTTGCGCGCCTCCTTGGCGACCGCCTCGGCGGAGAGCGGAGCGTCATGCGTGCGACGCGTGAGGGGGGCTTCATGCGCGGGCTCCTCGTCGGCTTCCTTCGCCGCCTCGCGGCCCTGCTCAGCGCCTTTCTCGATCTCGTCCAGATGCGCCGCCTCGACGGGGTCGGCTTCGCTTTCGCCGCTTGTATGGAGCACGGTCGTCGGCTTGCCGGCGCTGATGACACCGGCGAGGTAGGCGGCGAAGCGGCCGACGACGCCCTCGTCGACCACCACCAGCAGCCGCTCCAGATTGGTGATGAAGCCGCGCTGGTCGACCTCCTCGCGCTCCAGCCTTTTCTTCTCCGCCTCGCCCATCGGCAGCCGTCCCAGCGCCCAGCGCAATGTCGGCGGCATTGCCAAGGTGGTGATGACGGCCATGGTGACGATCATGGTGAAAAGCGTATGCGAGATCACGCCGATCGACAGACCGATCGAGGCGACGATGACCTCGGTCGAGCCCCGCGCATTCATGCCGCAGCCGACGGCGATGCCCTCGCTGCGGCTCATGCCCGCGGCCTCCGCGCCGATGAAGGCGCCGCCGAACTTGCCGAGGCTGGCGATCGCCACCAGCGCCACGGTGAGCAGTGCAAGCTCGGGATCGACGAGCACTGTCAGGTCGGCCGAGAGACCGGCGACGCCGAAGAAGACCGGCATGAAGAGTGCCGTGATCACGCCGCGCAATTGCCCCTCGATGTGACGCGACAGGATCGGCGACTCGCCGACCAATATGCCGGCGACGAAGGCGCCAAGCACCGTATGCACGCCGATCAAGTCGGTGACCAGCGCCATACCGCCCATGATGGCGAGGATGACGGTGACCACCGCGTATTCCGAGCGGAAGGTGTCGTTGGTCCAGCGGATGGCGTCGAAGACGATGCGGCGGCCGAGCGTGAAGGAAAAGGCCATGAAGGCGGCGACGCCTGCGAGCGTGAAGGCGAGGCTGGCGAGCTCGATTCGACCATGCGTGGCGATGCCGATGGTGATGGCGATGATCACCCAGCCGATCGTGTCTTCGATGATGGCCGAGGAGACGATGATTTGGCCGAGGTCGCGGCGCATGAAGTTCATCTCGCGCACCACCATGGCGACGATCTTGACCGAAGAGATCGAAAGCGCGGTGCCCAGAAACAGGCCGGAGACGATGCGCTCGCTGCCGGTGGCAAGCAGCGAGGCCGGCATGAACTGCGCGGCCACGAAGCCGAGCGCGAAAGGCACGGCGACGCCGGTGGCGGAGATGGAAAAGCAGGCGCGGCCGACGCGGCGCACCAGCCTCAGGTCCGTCTCAATGCCGGTCAGCAGCAGAAGCATCAGCACGCCGAACTGGGCGATGGCGTTGATCATCGACTTCTGTGCGGCATCGCCGGCAAAGACCAGCCGCTCGGCCGCGGGCCATAGCCAGCCGAGCAGCGAGGGCCCGAGCAGGATGCCGCCGATCAGCTGTCCCATCACCGCCGGCTGGCCGAGGCGCTCCAGCAATTCGCCGATGCCTCGGCCGACGACGAGCAGCAAAATGACTTCGAGAACGAAGATGCCTTCGCTCGACATGCCGGTTTTTTCGGCGGCGAAGGCGGCGGCCGGCATCGATGCAAGCGCCGCCGCCGCAAGCGCGAGAGAAACCGGCCGGCGCCGGTTGGGCATGAAGGACAATTGCCGCACCCCTCGATTATCCTCGCCATAACGGTTTCGCACATGCATCGGTTGCACGGCGGTGGAACTGCCACTCTCTCCCGTTGTGGGGGCGATGTCCGGCAGGACGGGGGGGGCGCCGTGGAGGACCAACGTCGATTCAACCTATCTCCAAAGCAGGCCACTTTTAACCGTGATGGAGGTGCCTGCAAGGGCTGGGATGCCGGCGGGACCGCGCCTCCTCTACCCTGCCGGACAACTTCCTCACAGGCGCGGAGGGATCGGGCAGTTCCGGCTCCGCCCGCCTCTCTCAAGCAGCTTCGACGTCGCGTACAATTCGATTCAAATGCCGCCGCCCATCTTTGCTTGTCGGTAAAGCGACTCACGCATGGTCGCGGCACGGCGGGGCAATAAGGAGAAGCTAATGAAAAGCGACTTTGCCGCCGCCCACCTGCACCTCGACAGGGCCTGCCATTATCTGCGCGGCGACGACGAGACAAGCCGCACGGCGCTTGCGGCGCTCGACCTTGTGATCGAGGCGGTCGCGACCGCCCTCTATGCCCGGCCCGAGGCCGAAGTGGTGCCGTTTCCGATATCAGCCGCTCAGCGATAGGAAGCATCCATGACCGGCGGCCGGCAATGCTGATTAACGGCCGATCAGATCGGTCATCGCCTCGATGACCTTGCCGGCCGCCGCCCCCGTCGCCGACCGATCATTGACGATGATCGAGATGCGAAACGGAATGTCGAACTGGATTGGCCTGAGTGCCAGTCCGAACTCGGAATAGAAGCCCGCAGTGAACGGATCGACCACAGCCAGCGAGCGGCCGCCCCTGACCAGCGCGCAAGCCAAGAATGACTGGAAGATGTCGGCGACGGTGTTGGCCGCGGTCACTTCGAGCAGCCTCGCGCCGTCGCGGCTGCGCCGGAAATAGAGCTCGCCCAGCGATACGAACGGATAGCGGGAAAAATCCTCCAGCCGGACCCCTTCGCTCTCGGCAAGCGGATGCTTCTGGTCCATGACACAAACGCTATTGCGCTCGAAAGTGGCGACGCATTTGGCATCCAGGAAGGAAACGCCCGCGTCCACCAGGCCGACGTCGGTCAGGCGCGAGGCGACGGAGGAGACGATCTCCGTCGAGCTGCGCACCGCGATGGTGGTCCTTGCCTCCGGAAAGCGCATCCGAAGCTGCTGGATCGCATCCGGCACGATGTTGAAGGACATCGCCGCCAGCGTCCCGATCCGCACGACGCCGCGCTTCAGTTCCCTGATCTCCTGCGCCGCCATGATCAGATTGCGCGCGCCATGAAACGTCTTGCCGACCTCGCCGTAGAACAGCAGGCCCTGCTCGGTCGGAACCAGCCGACCGTGCGATCGATCGAACAGGCTGAGGCCGGTGTCGATCTCCAGCTCCTGCAGCAGCCGGCTGACGCTCGGCTGCGAGACGTTGAGCGCGATCGCAGCGCCCGACACGGAGCCGGCCACCATCGTTGCCTCGAAGGCCTCCAGTTGACGAACGCTGAGCCCGGAAAAACGCATCTCTTCCTCCCGGTATAGGATTAGCACATACCGGACCAAAATCTTGATCTTTGATTTCGCTGCGTTTCGGGCCCTAGCTGCAAGCTTGGCAGAAACGGACGGAGCCGTCGTGAAGCGAGCCAATGTCATCTTCATCTGTGCCGACCAGATGCGCTACGACGCGCTCTCGGTCACCGGCAACCGCGTCGCCCATACCGCAAACATCGACCGCATCGCCGCGCGCGGCGCAACCTTCCATCGGCATTTCACGCCTAACCAGATTTGCTCGCCAAGCCGAGCGACCATGGCAACAGGGCTCTATCCACGCCATCACGGATTGTGGCGCAACGGCGTGGCGCTCGACGGTCGGCTCCCTAATCTGTGGCAGGCGCTGTCGCTTGCCGGATACGCCACAAAAGGCGTCGGAAAGCTGCACTTTCAGCCACTGCTCGCGCCCGTCGAACGCGACATGCCGGAATCGCTTGCCTATTGGGAAAGGCCGGGCTGCGAGGACTGGCACGGTCCCTATTTCGGCTTCGATGCCGTCGACCTCGTCATGGGCGAAGCCAACGAAGCCACTCGCGCCGGCCACTACGCCGCCTGGCTCAAGCGCAACCACCCCGAAGTGGTGGACCTCTACGAGCCCGACGCCAACCCCGACAGCCGGGCACAGGATCTGAACGAAGTCTGGAAAAGCGCGGTGCCGCCCGAGTTGCACTACACCAGTTGGATCGCGGATCGGGCGATCGACTTCATCGAGCGCCAGAGCAAGCAGGCAGAGCCGTTCGGCTTGTTCGTCTCGTTTCCGGACCCGCACCACCCCTTCGCC